>JALYTG010000068.1 GCA_030854405.1 Chloroflexota bacterium
GCGCACAGGCGCGCACCACGTGAAGTTTCATTGATCTTCGTGCAGGTCGTCGGGGCGTGGGGCCGCGGCATCGGCCGGTACGACGTGCGGCAGGACGACGCGGAAGAGGGATCCGCTGCCGATCGTGCTCTCCACCTCGACGCTGCCGCCGTGCATCTCCACGATCGAACGCACGATGGCGAGTCCGAGGCCGCTGCCTGACGCCCGCGCATCGCCCGTGTTCGTGCCCCGGTAGAAGCGCTCGAAGATGCGAGGGAGCTCGTTGGGCGGGATGCCCGGCCCGCTGTCCGCCACCTCGATCGTCGCGGCCTCCGGCGCATCGGTCAGGCGAATCGCGACCTCGCCCCCACGCGGCGTGAACTTGAGGGCATTGCCGGCGAGATTCGTCAGCAGCTGGACGATCCGCTCGCGATCGAAATGCGCATTGACCGCGCTCGAGGGCACCTCGCTGGTGAGCGTGATGCCGCGCTCCTCCGCCGCCTCGGCGTGGGCTTCGACCACCGATCGAATTGGATCGCGCAGGTCGCCCCATCCCATGTCGAGCGGGAAGATGCCAGCCTCGATCCGTGACAGGTCAAGGAGGTTCGTGCTGAGCCACTCGAGACGGGTGATCTGCTCGCGCGAGCGCGCGTGGAACTCGTTCGTGGTTGCGGCGTCGACCTTGCCGTCCTGCTGCAGGTCGCTGAAGGTCCGCAGCGCCGCGATCGGAGTCCGCAGCTCGTGGCTCACATCGGCCACGAACTCACGCAGCCGGTCGCGATCCGCTTCGAGGATCCGCAGGCTGGCGGAGAGGCGGTCGGCCATCACGTTGAACTGGGCGGCGAGCTCATCGATCTCGAGCACACCCGACGGCTCGGCGCGCTCGTCGAGATTTCCCTTGGCGACCTGTCCCGCCACGCGCCGGAGACGGTTGATCGGGACCGTCAGCCGCCGGGCGACCAGGATGCCGGCCAGGACCGATACGGCAAGGGCCAGGACCCCGGCGCCGACCAGCGCACCGCGAATCTGTTGGATCGTCGTCTGGCGACTCGTGTACGCGTCCTTCAGCACGATGCGGTAGCTGATCGTGGTGCCATCGTCAGAAGAGATGCGCAGCGGGATGAGCTTGGTCGCGTAGGCCGGCACCTCGGGATCTCGCTGCAATCCGTCCCTGATGAGCTGTCCGGGATTCGGTGGTTCCGCCCGCGCCGCCAGCTGCCCCTGCTCGTTGTAGATCTCGACCGTGGCGGGAATCAATGGCCCTGCGGCCACATGTGCCGCGTGGCCGAAGACCGCTGCATCACGCAGCTCCGGCGCCGCAAGCACGCCGGGTCGGTTCTCGCGTTCAGCGTCCGCGATCTCCTGGACGAGCAGGACGATGGAGACGGCGGCGGTCTGCTGGCGAGCGACCGCCTGCTGCCGGAAGTATTCCGGCAGGATCTGGTTGATCGCCACTCCGGAGACGATGAGACCAACAAGCGCGACACTCGCGATGGCAACGACGAGCCGGACGTTGAGACGCCGGATGAAGCTGCGCAAGGAGCCATCCGGGGCCGCGATCCTTCGGAGGCTCGCCGCGTCAATCCTCCGCGAACGCATAGCCGACCCCTCTCACCGTCCTGATGTAGCGCGGTTGGGCTGGGTCCGGCTCGATCTTGTCGCGGATATGGCTGATGTGGACGTTGATGGTCCGCTCGTCCTGGTCGAGCGCGTCGTAATCACGCACCAGCTCGAGCAGCTGCGTGCGCGTGTAGACCCTCCCCGGCTTGGCGGCCAAGTGTCGCAGCAGGTCGAACTCGGTTGTCGTGAGCGTGAGCCGCTCCCCGTCGCGCGTCACGCGGCGCCGCTCCAGATCGATGACGAGCTCACCGCGCCGGAGCGTCCGCCCCGTCTCGGTGTCGGCCAGCTCGCCATACGCTCGGCGCAGGTGCGCCTTCACCCGGCTCACCAGCTCGCGCACGCTGAACGGCTTGACCAGGTAGTCGTCGGCGCCGATCTCCAGGCCGACCACCTTGTCGACCTCGTCGGCACGGGCGGTCAGGAAGATGACCGGCGCACGCGACTCGCGCCGAAGCCTGCGGCATACCTCGAAGCCGTCGATCCCCGGCAGTCGAACGTCGAGGATGATCAGGTCCGGCGCGGCATCGCGAATGTTGGTGAGCGCCTCTTCGCCGGTGGGCATCACGACCACCGCGTAGCCCTCCTGCTCGAGCGCCACCTGGACGCCACGCGCGACCGCGGGCTCGTCCTCGACCACCATGATGTTGCCGGCCATCGCGGCCGATTATAGGAACGCACTCCGCCGAGGGCCCGGACCGATACCATCGGTGCCGTGTCCAGGTCCGACGCCAGCCGATCGCAGGTGCTGCCCGTGCTGGCCGCATTCGCGACGCTCGGTGTCATGTGGGGCGTCTGGCAGGTGCTGCTCGCCGATCTTTCAGGCGCGCTGCGCCTCTCGCCGGGGCCGCTCGGTGCGGCCCTGTCCATCGGTTTCGTGGCCTCGCTGCCGGCGATGGTCGTCGGGGGCCACATCGCTGATCGGCTGGGACCGCGCACCGTGGCGGTTGCAGCCGGCGTGCTGCTGGCCGCCTCGCTGCTCGGGTTCGCCGCGGTGGCCAGCTACGCGCTCCTGGTTTGCCTGCTGCTCGTCTTCCTGGCTGCGAGCGGCGTCTTCGACATGGCCATCAATGCCGCGGCGATCGACCTGGAACAGAGCTCTGGTCGACGAGTCCTGCCGGTCCTGCATGCCGCGTTCAGCGGCGGCGGGGCGGTCGGCGCGATCGCCGCCGGCCTGCTGATCACCGCCGGTGCGGACTTCCGGCTGGCCTACCGGGGCACCGCGCTGCTCATCGTCGTCATCCTGGCCAGCTGGCTGAGCCGCCCTGCAACTCAGGCTCCGCATCACGAGGAGCGGCTCGCGGCGCGCAACCTGTACCGCAACGGCCTGCTCCTCCTCCTCGCCACGATCGCCGCGCTCAGCTTCCTCTCTGAAGGCGCGATGGAGAGCTGGTCGTCGATCTACCTGCGTTCCTCGCTCGGCCTTTCGGCGCTGCTGGGGGCCACAGGCGTGGCGACCTTCCACGCCGCGATGCTCGCCGGCCGCCTTGCGACAGCGGGCGTGGCGCATCGGCTGGGGAGAGTCACGACCCTGCGAGGGGCGGGAATCGTCGCCGCGGCGGGGATGGCGCTGGGGCTTGCGACCGACCTGCCCGGGCTGGTCCTCGGCGGATTCCTGATCGTCGGCCTGGCGCTGGCGGCGAGCGCGCCGATCGCCTTCTCGCTCGCGGGCGATGCCGCACCGCAACGGGCGGGAGCGGCAAGCGCGGTCATCACCACGATCGGCTACGGCGGATTCCTTCTGGGTCCGGGCCTCGTCGGCGGCCTGGCGGAGGTGACCAGCCTGCGCCTCGCCCTGCTGGTGGTCGCGGCCGCCGGCATCGCCATCAGCGCGCTGACGATCGGCCTCAGGCGCCGGACCGCTTGACCGTCCTTGCCGCCCAGGGCGGCGGGCTGTACCATCTCGCCTCACACACCGACCATTTCCCGCGTTCGGCCGTGCCCCAACGCTCCACTGAGGAAGTGATGGACCTCGAGCTCGCTCTCGACCCGCGCGTCGCATCGGGCAAGGAGAACCGCCGCCTGCGCCGCGAGGGTCTCGTGCCCGGCGTCGTCTTCGGCAAGGGGATCGAGTCGACCCCCGTGCAGGTCGAGGCCAAGCGCTTCGAGACGCTCTACCGGTCCGCGGGCCGGAGCAGCATCATCAAGATCAAGGTCGATGGCGTCGGCACGGGCAAGAGCGCGATCATCAAGAGCGTGCAGCGCAATCCGCTGAGCGGCAACGCCCTGCATGTCGACTTCTTCGTCGTCGACCTGAAGCAGGAGATCGAGGTCGATATTCCCCTCGTCTTCACTGGCGAGGCCCCCGCCATCGAGGAGACCGGCGGCAGCCTCATGCACGCGCTGGATCACGTGCGGATCAAGGCCCTCCCTGACGACATTCCGCACGAGATCTCCGTCGACGTCAGCGGCCTGGTGGACCTCGAGACGGCGATCCACGTGCGCGACCTGGCCATCGACGAGAAGGTCCAGATGCTGACCGACCTCGATGAGCTGGTCGCGAAGGTGCTGCCGCCGCGCGCCGAGGAGCCGGAGGAGGTCGTCGCCGCCGAGGGCGAGGAGGGCGAGGAGGGCGTCGAAGGCGAAGAGGGTGCCGCCGAGGGCGAGGAGCGGCCTTCAGCAGAGGACGCCCCGACCGAGTAGCGCCTCGGCTACTTCCCGATCTTGCCCTGAACGAAGGCGCGGATCTTCTCGACATCCGGCTCCAGGATGTAGCCGCGCCCGTCTCCGCGATCGCCCTCGAAGGTGATGAAGTCTGGCGGCTCCAGGACCTGGCGCGTCCCGTCGGCGTGCTCCGCCCGGCGAGCGATCTCGACCAGGGTCGGCAGGTCTTCGAGCGGCAGATCGGTCTCGAGCGACTTCAGCCCGTCCAGCAGCTTGCGCAAGTCGACATTGGTATTCGGGTCGACCAGCTTGGCGACCAGGGCCAGCAGCACCTCCTGCTGACGCGCGGCGCGGCCATAGTCCTGATCGACCCTGGTGCGGACGTACTTGAGCGCGGTCGCGGCGTCGATATGCTGCTTGCCCGCGTCCAGCTTGAGCCCAAGCTTCGGGTCGTCGAGCGCCTTCTCGGGGTTGACGTCGACCCCGCCGACCGCGTCGACGAGGGACTGGAAGTCGTCCATGTCGACCTTGACATAGCCGTCGATCGGCACGCCGAAGAGCTCCTTCATGGCTCCGACGAGGGCATCGACCCCCTTCTCGATGAAGATCGCGTTGATCTTTTGATCCCACACGCCACCGCCCGGAAGCGGGACGTCGACCGTGTCGCGCGGAACCGAGACGAGCAGCATCGATTTCTGCCCGGCACTGATGCTGACCAGCATCAGGCTGTCGGTATTGGCCGACTCGCTCTTGGCGGCGCGTGCCTTGTTCACGTCGGTTCCGATCACCAGGACCGTCAGCCGCCTGTTGAGGAGCGCCTCGCTGAGCGTCGGTGTCGGCTGGGCGCTGGCCGATGGCTGCGGCGATGACACAGCGGCAGGTTTCCCCCCGCGCAGCAGGAAGAAGGCAACAACCGCTGCGATAAGTAGGAGGACCACCCCGGCGACGACGGTCGGGACGGTCTTCGATCGGCGGGCGGATGGCTGACGAATGGACATTGACCGATTATCCCCGCAGCGGATGGCGGTTCGCTCGCCACTTTCCACCCGGACCGGCCGAAACGAAAGCCCCCGAGGGGAGTCCATGCGCACGTGACCATGTTGACACGAGTCGTATATTCACAATATGCCTCGTATCGCCACTCGCCCGGCGCGCGCCTACCGCAGCCAGCTCCGAGTGCAGCAGGCCGACCAGACGCGGGAGCGAATCCTTGATGCCACCGTTCGGGTCATAGCCGGCGGCATTGCGTATGTGTCCATTCCCGCGGTGGCGCGGGAGGCCGGAGTCTCGGTCCCGACGATCTACCGTCATTTCGCCACCAAGCGTGACCTGCTCGGGGCCGTGTACCAGCACGTCGTGCGCCGTGCCAGCCTCAGCGAGCTCGTCGTCCCCCGCTCGATGGACGAGCTCCTGGGCGGGTTGCGGGCATATTTCGAGCGCACCGACTCGCTCGGCGACCTCGCACGCGCGGCCATGGCCAGCCCGGCGTCCGAGGAGGTGAGGCGGCTGAACATTCCAGATCGCCTCGCGATGTTCCGTCGGGTTGCCGATTCGATCGTGCCTCCGCCATCGGACGCGGACCGTGAGCGGATTGCACGGCTGCTTGTGATCCTCACCGCGTCATCGTCCCTGCGCATGTGGCGCGATCAGCTCGGCTCATCGGTCGACGAGGCGGCCGATGACGCGGATTGGGTGATCCGCGCCGTTATCGCCTCAGCTACCTCGAGGAACGGATGATGAACCCGACAGCCACCCGCACCGCATCGATCCGACGGCTCGCCGACGTGCGCATGGCCGATCTCGCCGAGGTCGGCGGTAAGGCCGCCAGCCTCGGGGAGCTGCTCGCGGCGGGTGTACGCGTCCCGGATGGAGTCGTCCTCACGGCTGGGGTCGGCGATATGACGGAGGACGAACGGGGGACCCTGGTGCGCGCCGGCGGGGAAGAGCTGGGGATTGGTCCGTTTGCTGTCCGATCGAGCGGGATCGCCGAGGATGGCGCCGAGCGCTCCTACGCCGGCATGTACGAGACGATGCTGGACGTGTCGACGGACGAGCTCACGGCCGCGGTTGAGCGATGCCTGGCCAGCGCCCGCGAAGCCCGCGCGGCCGAGTACGAGCCCGCCAGCACCCCCGGAATGGCGGTGATCATCCAGCGCATGGTCGCGCCGGCTGCGGCGGGCGTAGCTCTCACCGCCGATCCCATCAACGGGGACCGGAGCGCCTGCGTGGTCACCGCGGTGCGCGGGCTCGGAGAGCGGCTTGTTTCGGGGGCGGCGCTCGGTGACGAGTGGCTGGTCCGCGACGCTGTCGCCAAGGCTCGCCGCCAGCCGGAGCGCGCCATCGATCGCGGGCAGGCCATCGGGGTGGCGAACGAGGCGCGACGCATCGCGGTTGCGCGCGCCACGCCGCAGGACATCGAGTGGGCGATCGACGCCGAGGGTGAGCTCTGGATCCTGCAGGCGAGGCCGATGACCGCGCTGCCGCCGGACGTGTCGTGGGAAGCGCCCGCGCCGGGGGGCTACACCCGGATGCTCCGCTTGGGCGAGTGGATTGGCGAGCCGGTCACCCCGCTCTTCGAGTCCTGGCTGCTGACGGCCATGGAGGACCGCATGCACGCCCTCTTCCGGGAGTTAATCGGGCAGATCGCACCCCGCCCGTACCACGTCGTCGTGAACGGCTGGTACTTCTACTCGATCAACTTCATCTCGGGCGGCGCCTTCCGCCGCAGCCTGCCCGGCATGCTGGTGAAGGCCGTTCGCCACCCGCGCCACATCGCCGGGATCATTCCCCCCACCGTGCGCTACAGCGTTCCGGTCACCGAGCGCATGTGGCGCGACGACATCCAGCCGCGCTACCGAGCGTCGGTGGCCGATGGGGAACGCCGCGTCGAGACGCTGCCCGTTGCCGATCTCCCGGCGCTGATCGACGAGCTGGCGGAGCTGGCCGGCGAGTACTTCACCTCGATCGCGGCGCTGAGCGGTGCCGCGTACAAGCTCGAGATGAACCTCGCGCGGTTCTACCGACGTCACCTGGCTCGCTCACTGGGCGGCAGCCACCTGCCGCTGCTCGCCGGGTTCGACCCTGCGGCAGATCGAAGGGGCCAGGGGATCGCGTCGCTCGACTGGTGGGATCCATCCCTGCCGCTCGCCGCGACGGCGCCTGAGCATCACAGCCGGGTGGTTGCTGCCAGGCAGGCGGCCGAGTCGGCGGCGTTCGCAGCCCTGGCCTCGTCGCCACGACGCCTTCGGGCCTTCCGCCGCTTGCTGGCCGATGGCCAGCACATCGTCCCGATTCGCGAAGAACAGACCGACGAGCTGACGATCGCATGGCCGGTCATGCGTCGGGCGGTCCTCCGCATCGGCGAAGGGCTGGCGGAACGCGGGACGATATCCGAGCCGGACGACGTCTTCTTCCTGACGCGTGACGAGGTCCTCGCCGCGCTCGACGGGGTGCCGCTGGCGCCGGCCGTCGACGTGACTTGGCGACGGTCGCTTCGGGCCCAGCAGGCGCGCCTGGTGCCCCCGCCGCTGGTCGGCCGCGTGAACCCCATGATCCAGCGCGTGTGGGACAGCTTTCCGGGGCTCATCGGTGCTCGTCCCTCGGACACCGCGCTGGTGTCGGGGGTGCCGGCGTCGCCGGGGCGCGCGACTGGGCCGGTCCGCGTCGTCCGGGGACCCGAGGAGTTCGATGGGCTTCAGCCGGGCGAGGTGCTCGTGGCGCCGCTCACCGCGCCAGCATGGACGCCACTCTTCAACCGGGCAGCCGCGGTGGTGACCGATGTCGGGAGCGCAGCGTCGCACGCCTCGATCATCGCGCGCGAGTACGGGATCCCCGCCGTGGTCGGCTGCTCTGACGCAACCTCTCGCCTGCGAACGGGAATGCGCGTCACGGTCGACGGCAGCACCGGGAACGTCGAGCCCGCGTGACGGGGGACGGTCAACAAGGCGAGCCAATAGCTTAGACGGAGGGTCGTCAGATGGTCCGAGGTGCGCGGTATCTGTACGCCGCCCTGGCGTGGGCGTTCGTGGCTGGTGTCATTCTCCAGGTCTTCTTCATCGGCCTGGGGCTCTTCGTGGGGCCCGAGAACCTGGCGCTGCACGTCAACTTCGGCTGGCTCCTGCACCTTGCGCCGATCCCCGTCCTGGTGGCGTCAGCCTTGGCGGGCGCCGGGCGCCGGCAGATCCTGCGGACGGCCGCCCTGGCGGTCCTGGTGTTCTTCGTGCCGATCCTGGCCGCAGTGCGGACCGATCTGCCACTCGTGGCCGCATTCCACCCGGTCGGCGCCCTCCTCGCCTTCTGGCTGGCGACCGTCGTGGCTCGCGGAGCCACCAGCCTTGCCGGCACGACCGATACCGGGACGTCGACGACCAGAGGCGAGTGGCTGCTTGTCGCGCTCGTCGTCCTGATCCTGCTCGCCTTGGGTCTTCCGAACCCTGCCTAGCGTTACGGGTCAAAGGCTGGAGCCGAAGGTGGGACTCGAACCCACGACCGTCGGTTTACGAAACCGATGCTCTACCACTGAGCTACTTCGGCGCGGCCCGAGGCGCGATTCTAGCAGCCTCATTCAGGCGGCGACCAGCCGTGGATGAGCTCGTCGTGGTAGCGCGGCGCCCGCTCGCCCGGCGGCGCCCTCGGCGGCGGAGCCGTCTTGGCCTTCCCGCGCTGGACGAGGGTGAAGTAATCGCAGATATCGGTCAGCGGGCAGATCGCGCAGATCGGCCGCGGGGCCCGGCAGGTGTCGCGGCCGTGACGGATCAGCTCGACGTGGAACGGGTAGACCTCGTCGGGTTCCAGGACTTCCTCGAGAATGTCATGCGCTCGCAGCACGTTCGTCTTCGGCGGGAGGAGGCCCAGCCGCTGGGCGACTCGGAAGACGTGCGTGTCAACCGGCAGCGCGGGGCGGCCGAAGCAGAAGAGCAGCACGATGGCGGCGGTCTTGCGCCCGATTCCCGGCAGCGCCACCAGCCAGTCGCGCGCCTCCTCGAGCGGCAGCTCGACCAGGAACCCGAGATCGAAGTTGCCACGCGCGGCGCGGATCTCGGCGAGCACGTGCTGGATCCGGGGCGCCTTGGTTGGGGCAAGGCCGCCCGGCCGGATCACGTCGGTCAGCTCGTGGGTGGGCGCCTCGAGCACCGCCTCCCATATGGGATAGCGCGCCCGCAGCGCCACGAAGGCGCGGTGCGAGTTCACATCGGCGGTGTTCTGCGACAGGATCGTCAGCACCAGCTCGCTCACCGGATCGAGCCGCTGGCCAGCCCAGCGCGGATGCTCGTATCGCTCCCCCAGCCTCTCGAGCACGACCTCGATCTTCTCGCGTCGTCGTCGCCGGTCGGCGGCCAGCTTCCGGCGGCTGGGTCGCTTCGGGGGCACGCCTAGGCGAGCTCGAGACCGATACCGATGCTGCGCGCCAGGCGGGTCGCCGCCCGCTTCAGCAGGCGCTCGGTCTCCGCCATCGCCTCCTCGAGGCTCAGCGGCCGGTCGACAATCGGCTGCACCACCGTCAATGCCGGCGCCGCATCCAGCGCCTCGGCGCCGGGTCCAAGGGCGCCGCAGAGGAGCACAACGGGCGTCCGGCGCGGCCGTGCCAGGCTCGCAACCCCCATCGCCGTCTTGCCGCGTAGCGTCTGCTCGTCTGCCCGCCCCTCGCCGGTGATCACCAGACTCGCCGACTCGAGCGCGTCGGCCAGGCCGATCAGCTCCGCGACCACCTCGACACCCGGCCGCAGGACTGCCCCAGTGAAGCCAAGCAGGGCCGCCGTCGTGCCCCCCGCCGCGCCGGCGCCGGGAAGACCGGCCACGAGCCGGCCGGTCGCCCGCTCGATCGCCCGCCCGTAACGCACCAGCGCGGCGTCCAGCTCGCGGACCGTATCGGGATCGGCCCCCTTCTGGGGCCCGTAGACCGCCGAGGCCCCGCCGGAGCCGACGAGCGTATTCGTCACGTCGGAGGCGACCACCAGCTCGACCTCTGCCAGGCGCGGATCGAGCCGCGATGCGTCGATCCGATCGAGCTTGGCGAGGGCGCCACCACCGTCCGCCAGCTCGCCTCCTTCGGCGTCAAGGAAACGCACGCCGAGCGCGCGCAGCAGGCCGCTGCCACCGTCGTTCGTGGCCGACCCGCCCAGCCCGACAGTGATGCGCGACACGCCCGTGTTAAGCGCCGCGCGCAGCAGGTCCCCGGTGCCGCGGGTCGAAGCACGCCGCACCGAATCGGGGGTCCGTTCTTCGGGCGCCAGGCGCGCCAATCCGGATGCCGCTGCCATCTCGACGAACGCGCCGTGGCCATCGTCCAAGAGCAGCCAGCCGGCCTCCATCGGCCGGCCGAGCGGGTCCACGGTCCAGACC
>JALYTG010000233.1 GCA_030854405.1 Chloroflexota bacterium
GAACGCGGGCGTGGCCGCGCTGGAATCCGCGGCGGCGCATGACGAACGCTTCGGCGAGCTTGCCGATCGCGCGCGATCCCTCGCCGCCGAGGCCAGCGAGCTTGCCCGCGACGCAGCCACTGCCGGCGAGCGCGTCGAACTCGATCCCGCCAGCCTGGCCGCCGCGGAGGAGCGCCTCAGCATCATCTACGACCTGAAGCGCAAGTACGGTGAGTCGATCGAGGCGATCATCGCCTTCGGCGAGGCGTCGACGGCGGAGCTGGAACGCCTGGGGAACCAGGAGGCGGACCGCCAGCGGCTGCGCGTCCAGGAAGCGGAGCGCCGTGTCGCGCTCGAGACGGCCGCGGGCGCGCTGAGCGCCGCGCGCAACGAGGCGGCGGCGCAGCTGGCGACGCGGGTCAAGAGCGAGCTGCCGCCGCTCGGAATGCCGGGAGATGCCTTCGGCGTCGAGCTGGTCGCCGGCGAGATCGGGCCGAGCGGCGCAGACCGCGTCACCTTCACGTTCGCCCCGAATCCCGGGGAGCCGCCCCGCCCGCTCGCCCGCATCGCGTCGGGTGGCGAGGCGAGCCGTCTCTCGCTCGCTCTGAAGGTCGTTCTCGCGGCCGCCGACGAGACGCCGCTCCTGGTCTTCGACGAGATCGACGTCGGCGTTGGGGGTCGAAACGCGGCCGCCCTCGGCGAGCGTCTGCGTGAGCTGGCCCGCTACCACCAGGTCATGTGCGTCACGCACATGGCGCAGATCGCCGCGTACGCGGATGCGCACGTGCTCGTCGGCAAACGGGTCGATGCGGGGCGCACCTTCACCGTGGCCCGCCGCCTGGGCGACGAGGAGCGCACAACCGAGCTGGCGGCCATGCTGGCGGGAGAAGGGGCCGGGGACGAGGCACATGCCGCCGCGCAGGCGCTCCTCAGGACGGCCGGAGATGGTTAGCGCTGGCCTCTCGCAGGCGGTCGACGCGTTCCTTCTCGAGCTGCGCGTCGAGCGCGGCCTCTCGCCGCTCACGATCTCTGCCTATCGGCGCGACCTGGCGCAGTTCGGAGTGGTCGCGAAAGCGCGCTGGCGCAGCGATCCGGAGCCGATTCGCGCCTTCGTGATCGCGCTGCAGCATGCCGGCCGGCGAGGGACCACGCAGGCCAGGAAAGTGGCCGCCATCCGCAGCTTTTACGCCTTTGCGGCGCGCGAGGGGCTGGTGGAACGCGATCTCGCGTCGCTGGTCGATGCGCCCCGACCGGGCAGCTATCTGCCCGAGGTGCTTGCCAGCGACGAGGTGGCCCGCATCCTCGACGCCCCCAACGACGAGCCGAGCGCGGCACGCGATCGCGCCATCCTGGAGCTCCTGTACGCGTGTGGGCTGCGCGTCAGCGAGCTGGTCGGGCTCGACACTGACCGGATCGATCTGCAGCGGCTCACCGTGCGCGTGATCGGCAAGGGCAACAAGGAGCGTCGTGTCCCGATGGGAGAGGAGGCGCGGGAGCGCCTGCATCGGTATCTCAACGGATCGCGCTTGCAGTGGACGCGCGGCAAGCCGACCCCAGCCGTCTTCGTCAACCAGCGCGGACGCCGACTGACGCGCGAATCGGTCTCGCGCCTGGTGCGGCGCTGGACGCGGCTGGCCGGTGTCGAGGCGCACGTGACTCCACACACCTTCCGGCACAGCTTCGCGACGCACCTCCTCGAGGGAGGAGCCGATCTGCGAGTGGTCCAGACCCTGCTGGGCCATGCTAGCATCAGCACCACCCAGCTCTATACGCACCTGACCGGAGAGCGGCTGCGCGAGGTCTACGCGCGGTCGCATCCACGGGCCTAGGGACCGGCCAAGCGGAGCAGCCTGTATCCATGAGCTACGCCAGGAACCTCCTCAGCCGCGGCGAGGAGGTCGTTCACGAGAGTCGGCAGCACTGGTTCGCCGTAATCGCCAGGACCTGGGTCTGGATCGTCGTCTCGTTTGCCAGCCTCTGGCTACTCATCTACGTCGCCTCTCAGAAGGCCCCCCTGATTTCCCCCCAGATCGACCAGGCGCTCACCGTGATCGGGGCGATCGCGCTGCTGCTGTCCCTGGTCCGCATCGCCTGGGTGGTCTGGGGCTGGCGCAGCCAGGAGTACCTCGTCACCACCCGGCGGGTGATCAAGGCCGAGGGCATCTTCAACAAGACGATGGCCGATTCAGGGCTCGAGAAGATCAACGATGCGAAGCTCAGCCAGAGCTGGGTGGGGCGGATCTTCAACTACGGCACGCTCGACATCCTGACCGCGGCAGAGGAGTACAGCGGCGGTCCGATCGACGACTTCCCGATGCTGGCCGACCCGATCGACTTCAAGGTGGCGATGCTCAACCAGAAGGAGCTGCTCGAGCGGCCAGACCTCGCCCCGCCGCGTTACCAGCGCCAGCAGTCTCCGCCGGACCTTCGACGGGCCGAGCCGATGCCACCGCGCGCCGGCAGCGACCGGGTCGCCCAGGTGCAGTCGGGCGAGCCGCAGCTCGCGGCTGCCGTCGCCGATGCCGAGGCCGTGCCTCCGCTTCGGCAGTCTGCCGCTGACGACGTCGCGGCGACCCTCGAGCGCCTGGCGGGCCTGCGGGACAAGGGATTCATCACCCCGGAAGAGTACGAGGCCAAGAAGCGCGAGCTGCTGGAGCGGATGTAGGTGCCGGAGGCTCGGCTTGGCGGCCTGTCGGACGGGATCTACGGAGCCGAGCTCGAGCGCCGGATCGACGACGCGGCGCAGGCGATCAGCACCCGGATCGAGGCGGAGCGCTTGCCCCAGGCACGGCTCGCCATCGTGCTGGGCTCGGGGCTGGCTGGAGTGGTCGAGCTGCTCGACCGCGAGCCCCGCTTGCACCTCTCGTATCGCCAGATTCCCCATGTTCCGGGAGCAGCCGTTGCCGGCCACGTCGGTGAGCTGGTGGCTGGCTGCGTCGCGGGAGTCGGCGCGTTGGTCCTCTCCGGTCGTGCGCATCCGTACGAGGGCTACTCCCAGCGTGAGGTCACCATCCTGCTGCGCGCCTGCCTGAAGCTGGGGGCGGGCACGGTGGTCGTCACCAATGCCGCCGGAGGGCTGAACCCGCAGTTCGATCCCGGTGACGTGATGCTGATCGACGACGTGATCAATCTCTCCGGCGACAACCCCCTGCTCGGGCCGAACCTCGATGCATTCGGGCCGCGATTCCCGGCCATGGCCGATGCGTTCGACCCCGAGCTTCGGCAGTCCGCGCTGGCAGCAGCACGGAGCGTGGACCTCACCCTGCGCGAAGGCGTCTACATCATGCTCAGCGGGCCGTACTACGAGACGCGAGCGGAGATGCGCATGCTGCGGGGGCTGGGCGGCGACGCGGTCGGCATGTCGACGGTGCCCGAGGTCCTTGTCGCCCGTCACGCGGGCGCCCGCGTACTGGGCTTCAGCCTCATCACCAACAAGGCGACCGAGGACGTGGAGACCGGGGCGACCCACGAAGAGGTGCTCGAAATGGGCCGGGTCGGAGGCGAGCGGCTCATCCGTCTGCTCGCCGAGCTGCTGCCCGAGCTCACCTAGATGCTTCTCAACCCGAACCTCTCTATCACCGCCATGGCGGGAATCGCGATCGCGCTCGTGATCGGGGTCACCTTCCATGAGTTCAGCCATGCCTTTACGGCGGACCAGCTGGGCGACCACCGGCCGCGCGCCCTGGGGCGGGTCTCGCTGAACCCGGCGCGTCACATTGACCCCTTTGGGGCGCTGCTCTTCCTGATCGCCGGGTTCGGTTACGGGCGCCCCGTACCGGTGAATGTCTATGCGCTCCGGCCGGGACGGATCGGGATGGCGATGGTG
>JALYTG010000009.1:0-23639 GCA_030854405.1 Chloroflexota bacterium
GACCCAGCAGGCCGGCATTCTCGACGTGCCGATGCCGCTCGAGATCAGCAACGTCCAGGTCGTCTGCCCGCGCTGCGGAAAGCCGACGCGCGTCGCGCACCAGCACCTCGAGGGCGAGGAGCGTCGGCTGGTCCGCGTCTGCAAGCGCTGCGGAGAGCAGATCGAGGCGAGCCAGTGAGCCCCGAGGAGAAGAAGCCGACGCGCACGCGGGCCGTGGCGAAGCCCGCCGCGAAGCGGCCACCGACGAGCGCGCCCGAATCGAAGCCGGTGGCCGAGGCCGCCGCGCAGGAGCCCGCCGCGCAGCCGAGGGCAAGAGGCGCGAAGGGTGGCTATCGCAAGCCGGAGTACCACGGCCTGCGGCAGCGCTACCACGACGAGGTCGTCCCCAGCCTGCGCCGCGAGTTCAGCTACGCAAACCCGATGCAGGTGCCGCGCCTCGAGAAGGTGGTCGTCAATATCGGCCTTGGCGAGGCGATTCAGAACGCGAAGGCGCTCGACGCCGCGGTGGGTGACCTGGCGACCATCACCGGCCAGAAGCCGATCGTGACTCGGGCCAAGCGCTCGATTGCGCAGTTTCGGCTGCGGACCGGGATGCCGATCGGCGCCAAGGTGACGCTGCGCGGCCAGCGCATGTACGACTTCCTGGAGCGCACCATGAACCTTGCCCTGCCGAGGATCCGCGACTTCCGCGGAATCCCAACCCGCTCGTTCGACGGCCGCGGCAATTTCAGCCTCGGGCTGCGGGAGCAGCTCGTCTACCCGGAAATCGACTACGACAAGATCGATCGCCTGCGCGGGCTGGAGGTCAGCATCGTGACCACGGCACGCACCGATGAGGAAGGGCGCCTGCTCCTCCAGCTGCTCGGCATGCCGTTCCAGGCGAGCTAGGCAAGAAAGGACACCGTGGCCAAGAAATCCAAGATCGCGAAGTCGATGCGTCCGCCGCGGTTCCCGGTCCAGCAGCACAACCGCTGCTCGGTCTGTGGCCGCCCGCGGGGCTACATGCGCCGCTTCGCCCTGTGCCGAATCTGCTTCCGGGAGCGGGCCCTCGAGGGCTTCCTGCCGGGAGTCACCAAGTCAAGCTGGTAGTCCAGACCGTTTGCCGCCTCGCGGCGGCACCATCAGCGGCAGGCGCCAACCACGCTCAACTGCGGAGGGCGAACCGCCGCCGAGGAGACGACACACCGAGATGAACGTAACCGACCCGATCGCCGACATGCTGACACGAATCCGCAATGCGAGCGCCGCGCGGCATCGTGAGCTGACCCTTCCCTCGTCAAAGGTGAAGCGCGAGATCGCGCGCATCCTCGTCGAGGAGGGCTTCATCGATGGCTACGAAACGCAGGCCAACGGCGTCCAGGATCACCTTGTGGTGCGCCTCAAGTACGTCGAGGGACGGACGCCGGTGGTTTCAGGGCTGAAGCGCATCAGCAAGCCCGGGCTGCGGGTATACGCCCGCAAGACTGAGATCCCTCGGGTCCTCGGCGGCCTGGGGTTGGCCATCCTTTCCACCTCCCGCGGGATCATGACCGGGTCGCAGGCCCGGAAGCTGAATCTCGGCGGCGAGGTGCTCTGCTACGTCTGGTAAGGGAGCGAAGCGATGTCACGTATCGGTCGAATGCCGATCACGCTCCCCGAGGGGGTCGAGATTGACCAGCAGGGTCGCACCCTGCGTGTGAAAGGGCCCCTCGGCCAGTTAGAGCGCGACATTCATCCCGAGATGAAGCTGGAGCGCGGCGACGGCGAGCTGCGCGTCATGCGCCCCTCCGACGAGCCGCGCCATCGGGCCCTCCATGGATTGACACGCACGCTCGTCAACAACATGGTCACCGGCGTGACCAGCGGCTTCACGAAGGGGCTCGAGATCAGCGGCGTCGGCTATCGGGCACAGCTACAGGGGGAGAAGCTCGTCCTCGCGCTCGGCTATTCGCACCCGGTCGAGATCATCCCGCCCGCCGGGATCGAGTTCCGGGTCGAGACCCCCACGCGCCTCGCGGTCTTCGGGGCGGACAAGGAGCTCGTCGGACACGTGGCCGCGCGCATTCGCTCCAAGCGGAAGCCGGAGCCCTACAAGGGGAAGGGGATTCGGTACGCCGGCGAGCAGGTCCTCCGCAAGGCCGGCAAGGCCGGCAAGGTCGGGGGCGGGAGTTAGTCAATGATCAAGTCTGAATCGCGTGACGGGCTGCGTCGCAAGCGGCACGAGCGGATCCGGCTCCGCATCGAGGGCAGCTCGGAGCGGCCACGCCTCAACGTATTCCGCAGCACGAAGTTCATCTACGCCCAGGTCATCGACGACACCACGGGGCGTACCCTGGCCGCGGCATCGAGCCGTGAGCCGTCGCTCGGCGGCGGGGCCGGCAAGCTCGAGCCCGCCCACGCGGTGGGCAAGGCCATCGCCCAGCGGGCGAGGGCCGCCGGAGTCCGGCAGGTGGTGCTCGATCGAGGTGGGTATCGGTATCACGGGCGGGTCCGCTCGCTCGCCGAGGGCGCCCGCGAGGGCGGCCTCGAGCTGTAGAGCGAAAGGAGCTCGCATGGCAAGAATCGATGGCTCGAAGCTGAGCCTGGAAGAGAAGGTCGTCCAGATCAACAGGGTCGCCAAGGTGGTCAAGGGGGGCCGACGCTTCAGCTTCAGCGCGGTCGTGGTGGTCGGAGACGGCAACGGCACCGTCGGCGCCGGGCTTGGCAAGGCCGGCGAGGTGCCGGAGGCGATCCGCAAGGGGGTCGAGGACGCGAAGAAGAACCTGACCCGCGTGCCGCTGGTCGGCGCCACGATTCCTCACGAGATCCGCTTCCGGTTCGGCGCCTCGAACGTGCTGCTGAAGCCCGCCTCGGCCGGGACCGGCGTGATCGCCGGCGGCTCGGTGCGCGCCGTGGTGGAGGCGGCCGGCATCCGCGACCTGCTCAGCAAGACGATGGGAAGCACGAACCCGGTCAACGTCGTGCAGGCCACCATGGAGGCCCTCCGCGGCCTCCGTTCCGCTGATGAGATCGCGGGTCGGCGCGGCAAGACCGCCGAGCAGCTGCTCGGCAAGCGTGCCGCGGAGGCGGCGCGTACACCCCACGAGTTCGTCGAGCGGCCTCACACCTTTACCGGATCGGGGGGTGGGCGTGGCCGCTGACCGAGCAGAGAAGGCGGTTCAGCGACTGCGCGTCACCTGGATCCGCTCAACCATCGGACACAAGGCCGGGGCGCGTGGAACCATTCAGGCGTTGGGGTTGCATCGGCTGCACCAGACGGTCGAGGTCGCCGACACGCCCGAGAATCGCGGGATGCTGCGCCGGGTCGCGTTCCTGCTGAAGGTCGAGGAGCCGGCCGCTGGATCGGCCACGGAAGGAGGATCCGGGAAGTGAAGCTCCATGAGCTGCATCCGGCCGGCGGATCGAACAAGCCGTCGCGGCGCGTGGGCCGAGGGCATGGATCGGGCCGCGGCAAGACCGCGGGACGGGGCACAAAGGGCCAGAAGTCACGGGCCGGCTCGTCGATCCCGGCCTGGTTTGAGGGTGGCCAGACACCCCTTCACGTGCGAACCCCGAAGCTGCACGGCTTCACAAACCGGTTCCGGGTGGAGTACGTCGGGATCAACCTTGCCGCGCTCAGCGAGGTCGCTCCCGGGACGCTCATCACTCCCGACGTGCTCAAGCACGACCGGCTGATTCGAGACCAGAAGACGCGCCAGCTTCCCCTGAAGATCCTGGGTGGAGGCGAGGCCCCCAAGGGCATCACCATTCACGCGCACGCGTTTACTCTCTCGGCGCTCGAGAAGCTCGCCGCCGCGGGCAGCACCGCACAGCGCCTCAGTTGGCCCGAGAACCTGCCCGTCGAAGAGGTCCCGGAAGAGCCTCTACAGGAGCACCCCGAAGAGCGTCCCGAAGTGACAGCCCAGGCGACCGAGCCCGAAGCGGCCGTTGAGGAGACGCCAGAGGTCGACGCCGCCGAGGCCGAGTCATAGCGTGATCGATTCGGTCGTCACCGCTTTCCGTGCGCCGGACATCCGGCGCAAGATCCTCTTCACGCTTGGGATCCTGCTGATCTTCCGGGCACTCACCAACGTGCCCGTGCCGAACGTGGATCAGACGCGCCTGACCGATCTCTTTCAGTCGAACGCGCTGCTGGGCCTGCTCGACCTTTTCTCCGGCGGCGGCCTGGCCACGGCGTCGATCATCGGCATGGGGGTGAACCCCTATATCAACGCCAGCATCATCATGCAGCTGATGCAGGGGGTGATCCCCAGCCTCGGCGAGCTGGCGCGCGAGGGCGAGTACGGCCGTAACAAGATCAACCAGTACACCCGGCTCCTCACCGTGCCGCTCGCGTTTGCCCAGGGCTACGGGTTCAGCGTCCTGCTCCAGAGCGCCGGCGTCATTCCGGCGAGCTCGCTCTTCAGCGTGCAGACAGTGTCGCTGCTGCTCAGCTTCACCGCCGGCACGATCCTGCTGATGTGGCTGGGCGAGCTGATCAGCGAAAAGGGGCTCGGTAACGGGATCAGCTTCATCATCTTCGCAGGCATCGTGGGGCGTATCCCGCACCAGGCAGGGACCGTGATCAGCGGCCCGGACGGTCTGGCCCGCATCATCCCGTTTGTGATCATCGCCATCGTCGTCATCGCCGGCGTCGTGTTCATCAACGAGGGCCAGCGCCGGATCCCCGTGCAGTACGCCAGCCGCGTGCGCGGGCGGCGGATGTACCAGGGCCAGACCCAGTATCTGCCTCTCAAGGTCACGATGGCGGGCGTGATCCCGATCATCTTCGCCATCAGCATCCTGCTCTTCCCCGGCCAGATCGCGACCTATTTCCGCAACAGTGACATTGGCTGGGTGAAGGTCGCGGCGGAGTGGGTCATCAACAACCTCACCAACCAGGGCAACCTGCTCGTCTACGGGCTCCTCTATTTCGTGCTGGTCGTCTTCTTCACCTACTTCTACACTGCCTTCCAGTTCAGGCCGGACCAGACCGCGGACTTCCTGCGCAAGAATGGCGGCTTCATCCCTGGGATCCGTCCCGGCCGGCCAACCGAGGAGTTCCTGGGCCGGGTGACGAATCGCATCACGCTCGGAGGTGCGCTCTTCCTGGGCGGGATCGCGATCCTACCGCTGGTCGTCTCCGCCGCGATCCCAGGCACCAGTCAGCTGCAGCTTGGCGGGACGAGCATCCTGATCGTGGTCAGTGTGGTGGTGGAGACCATGAAGCAGCTCGAGGCTCAGATGATGATGCGCCACTACGAGGGATTCATTCGGTGACCGATGAGGCCGATGGCGCTCGCCGGAGCGACCGCCTGATCCTGGTGCTCCTCGGCGCCGTCGGCGCAGGCAAGGGCACGCAGGCGGCGGCTCTCTCTCGGGAGCTTGGCCTGGTGACCCTGGCCTCGGGCAACCTCTTCCGCCAGGCCCTGCGCGATGGCACGCCACTCGGCGATCAGGCGCGCGAGTACATGGAGCTCGGCGAGCTGGTTCCTGACGAAATCACCATCGCGATGTTGATGGAGGAGCTGGCCAAGCCGGCCGCCGCGGCCGGGGCGATCCTGGACGGCTTTCCGCGGACGGTTCAGCAGGCGCGTGCGCTCGATGCGACCCTGGCGCAGCGGGATGAGCGGGTGCGGCAGGTCTTCTACATCGAGGTTCCAACCGAGGAGTTGATCCGGCGCGTCGCGGGCCGCTGGATCTGCCCGCAATGCGGCACGCCCTACCACGACCAGACCAATCCGCCGCGCGTGGCCGGCCGCTGCGACAAGGACGGAACCGCCCTGGTGCAGCGTGACGACGACCGGCCCGAGGTTGTGCGCGCGCGCCTCGCGAAGCAGGTGCCGCCGATGCTGGAGGTAGTCGACCACTACGATCGCGCGGGGATCGTCACACGCCTCGATGGGCGCCAGCCGATCGAGGCATTGACCACGCAGATGCTTGGACTGGTGCGCCCGATGATCGAGGCTCGCTGACCAGTGGGCATTCCGCGCGTGGGGACGGTCACCATCAAGCGGGCCGAGGAGATCGGGCGGATGCGCCACGCCGGCGCAATCCTGGCCTCGATCCTCGAGCAGCTCCACGCTGAGTTGCGCCCGGGCCAGACGACCGGCCGCCTCGACGCGCTCGCCGAAAGGCTCATCCGCGAGGCGGACGCGGTCCCCTCGTTCAAGGGCTACCGTGGCTTTCCCGCTTCGATCTGCACCTCGATCAACGACGAGGTCGTGCACGGGATCCCCTCGCCGACCCGCCGGCTGGTCGAGGGCGACCTGGTGAGCGTCGACATTGGTTGCATCTGGCGCGAGTGGCATGCCGACTGTGCCCGCACCTGGACGATTGGGCGGGCGCCGCGCGAGGTCGAGGTCCTCATCGACGCCACCCGGCGGGCGATGGAGGCGGGTATCGCGGCGGCCATGCCGGGCAATCGGCTGGGGGACATTGGGGCGGCGATCGAGGCGGTCGCACACGAGCACGGGTTCGGTGTCGTTCGTCCGTTCGTCGGCCACGGGATCGGCATCTCGATGCACGAGGAGCCGCAGGTCCCGAACTACGGCAAGCCGGGGAGCGGTCTGCGCATCGAGCCGGGCATGTGCTTCGCGATCGAGCCGATGTTCAACCTCGGCGGCGATGATGTGTACGTCGAGGACGATGGCTGGACCGTCCGGACCGCCGACGGCAGCCTCTCGGCGCACTTCGAGAATACGATCGCCGTCACCGACTCCGGGCCGGATCTGCTGACCGTGCGCCCGGTCGAATCGGCCTCATGAGCCTGCCTCACGGGGCCGTTATGATGGTCCGCCGGGGTGGTGTATACTCTCTGTTCCGTGGGTCGCCGGGTGCGGCGGCCTTTCCGTGTGTCTTCCCAACCGTTTCAGCTCAGACGCCAGACGAGGGTGCGTAACGCTTGCCGAAAAAGGATGCCATCGAGGTCGAGGGAGAGGTCGTTCTTCCCCTGCCCAATGCGATGTTCAAGGTGCGACTGGAAAATGGGCACGAAGTGCTCGCGCACATCTCCGGCAAGCTTCGCCAGAACTTCATCCGCATCCTCCCCGGTGACACCGTCCGCGTCGAGCTGAGCCCATATGACCTCAGCCGGGGTCGCATCACGTACAGGATGAGATGAAAGTTTCCGCTTCAGTCAAGCCCCGTTGCGAGCGCTGCAAGGTGATCAAGCGCTCCGGCGTGGTGATGGTCATCTGCGTCATTCCCAAGCACAAGCAGCGCCAGGGGTAGAACGAGTTCGTGGCACGTATTTCAGGCGTCGACATTCCCCGCGAGAAGCGTGTGATCGTCGCCCTCACCTACATTCACGGCATCGGACCCACCTCCGCGGAGCGGATCATTACCGCTGGCGGCATCTCGCCTGACACGCGCGTGCGCGACCTCACGGAGGACGAGGTGAACCGTCTCCGCGAGCAGATCGACCGTCGGTACAAGGTGGAGGGCGACCTGCGGCGCGAGGTCAGCATGAACATCAAGCGGCTGATGGAGATCGGGTCGTACCGCGGCCTCCGCCATCGTCGCAATCTCCCCGTTCGGGGACAGCGAACGAAGACAAACGCGCGGCAGCGGCGAGGCACGCGCAAGACGGTCGGAATCCGTCGCAAGAAGTAGCAGGAGCTGTATGGCAGAGCGTAAGCGCGCCGCGCACAAGAAGCGCGAGCGAAAGAACATTCCCGTCGGGCACGCCCATATCCAGTCGACCTTCAACAACACTATCGTCACCATTACGGATACGACCGGCAATGTGGTGAGCTGGGGGAGCGCCGGCCTGGTCGGCTTCAAGGGCTCGCGCAAGAGCACGCCGTACGCCGCCGCTCAGACGGCCGACACCGCAGCACGCCGTGCCATGGAGCACGGAATGCGCCAGATCGAGGTCTTCGTGAAGGGCCCCGGAGGGGGCCGTGAGCAGGCGATCCGATCCCTGCAGACCGCCGGTCTCGAGGTGACCGCCATCACCGATGTGACGCCCATCCCGCATAACGGCTGCCGCGCCCCCAAGCGGCGTCGGGTCTAGGGGCGGGCATGGCACGCTATACCGATGCGGTCTGCCGGATCTGTCGGCGGGAGGGACTGAAGCTCTTCCTGAAGGGGAGCCGCTGCTACACCAAGAAATGCGCCTTCGAACGTCGCAGCACGCCGCCGGGCATGAACACGATGCGTCGGCGCAAGGTGAGCGAGTACGGCCTGCAGCTGCGCGAAAAGCAGAAAGTGCGCAAGAGCTACTCGGTCCTCGAGCGCCAGTTCCGCAACTACTTCGAGAAGGCGGAGCAGCACAAGGGCATGACCGGCGAAAACCTGCTGCGCCTGCTCGAGATGCGGCTCGACAACGTCGTCTTCCGGATGGGGTTCGCTCGCTCCCGCGCGGAGGCGCGCCAGCTCGTGAGCCACGGCCATTTCTCGGTCAACGGCCGACCGACGAACGTCCCCAGCTTCAATACCAGCCTCGGCGACCGGATCGAGGTGCGGGAGAGCCGCCGGAACCGCGAATATTTCAAGACCGTCGCCGAGACGGTCAAGTCGGCGCAGACGCCCGAATGGGTGAGCGTCGATGCGGCGAAGCTGTCCGGAACGGTGCTCGCCGAGCCGGTCCGCGAGCAGATGCCGCTTGAGTTCAACGAGCAGCTCGTCGTGGAGTACTACTCGCGCTAGGAGCAGACCCTTTTGATGATCGAACTTGAAACCCCAACCACGCCTCGCATCGAGGAGGTCGAATCGAACGGCAACCTGAGCCGTTTCGAGGTGAACCCGCTGCAGGCCGGCTACGGCGTGACGCTGGGCAATGCCCTGCGCCGTGTCCTGCTCAGCTCCCTCGAGGGTGCGGCAGTCACCTCCGTCCAGATCGGCGGTGTCTTCCATGAGTTCAGCACGCTGGAGAACGTCAAGGAAGACGTGACCCAGATCGTCCTGAACGTGAAGAAGCTACGCCTGCGCTCGTTTGCGCGGCAGCCGGTCACCCTCAAGCTGGTGAAGCACGGCGCCGGGCCGGTGACGGCCGCCGATATCAGCGAGACCGCCGACGTGGAGATCGTGAATCCGGAGCTCGTCCTGCTGACGCTCGACTCGGACGAGGGCTCGATCGAGATGGATCTCACCGTGGAGGCCGGCGTCGGCTATCAGCCGGCGGAGCACACGGAGGATATCGCCATCGGCGTCATCCCGGTCGATGCCATCTTCTCGCCGGTGCGGCGCGTGAACTTCAGCATCGAGAACACCCGCGTCGGCCAGATGACCAACTACGACAAGCTGACGCTCGAGATCGAAACCGACGGCACCACCACGCCGCAGTCGGCGCTGGCTCAGGCATCCGGGATCCTGGTGCGCGAGTTCAGCCGATTCGCCGAGATCGGCCGGCCGGTCGGTATCGGCGGCGAGGAGCTCAACGTGGCGCCGAGTGCGAACCTGCTCGACGCCCCGATCGAGGAGCTCGACCTCCCGATGCGCGCATACAACAGCCTGAAGCGCAACAACATCACCAAAGTCGGCCAGCTCCTGGCGCTCGACGACGACGAGCTGCTCCGCATGCGCAACTTCGGACGCAAGAGCCTCGACGAGATGAAGGAGCGCCTGGCGCTGCGGGGCTTCATCGCGCCCGACAGCATCGGCGGCAGCGCCGACGAGTCGGACCTTCCTGCCTCGGCGGAGCTGGACGAGGCGGCCGCGGCCGAGCTCGATCGCGAGGGCTGAGACTTCGATGCCGCACCGCACCGCGGGCCGCAGGCTGAGTCGCCAGCACGCCCATCGCATGCAGATGCTGGGCAACCTGGCCGTCTCGATCCTGCGCTACGAGCGGGTCAAAACCACCGAGGCGAAGGCCAAGGAGGTGCGTGGCCTGGTGGATGGCATGATCGTGCTTGCCAAGCGCGGCGATCTCGCGGCACGTCGCCAGCTGATCGCGAAGCTGCCGCACGAGCCGCTCATTGTCGACAAGCTGATGGGCGAGCTCGCGACCAAGTATGCCGAACGGAGCTCGGGCTTCACGCGGAGCGTGAAGATCGGCCAGCGTCTGGGTGACGCCGCCCCGATCGTCCAGATCGAGCTCGTCTAGCGACGCAGCCTCGATGACAGACCGATGATCGCCGGGGCGCAGCGATGCGCGCGGGCGGTCGTCGAATACGAGGGGACCGCCTTTGCCGGCTCCCAGTACCAGCCGAATCTTCGGACGGTGCAGGGGGAGCTGGAAGAGGCCCTTAACAGATTGACCGGGGAGCGGGTGCGCATCCGTCTCGCCGGGCGAACGGATGCCGGGGTGCACGCAACCGGCCAGGTCGTCGCCTTCTGTCTCTCCCGCCGTCCGGTGGGAGAGAACCTAGGGTGGCGAGAGCTGCGGGAGCGGATGAACGGGCTTCTGCCGCCCGACCTGGCAGTGCGATCACTCAGCTCGGCGCCGCCGGGCTTCGACCCGCGACGCCAGGCGATCGCGCGCGTGTACCGCTACCGGATTCGCACCGGGGGGGCCAAGCGGCCGCTGGATCGGCATCGGACGTTCGAGATCGGCGAGCGGCTCGACATTGCGGCGATGCGCGCAGCGGCGAGGGAGCTGGTCGGCGAGCGCGACTTCGCGGCGCTGGGAAGCGATTCTCGCGGCTTGACGACGCGGCGCCTGAGCGGGATTACCATCATTCGGCGCGGGGACCTGCTCGAGATCCGGGTGATGGGAAACGCATTCCTGCGCCGAATGGTGCGCAGCATGGTGGCGGTGCTCATCGAGGCTGGCCGCGGGAAGCTGGCGCCGGCGGGGATCGCGCCGCTGCTGAGGACGGGGGAGCGGGCGCTTGCCGGTCGCGCGGCACCCGCGCGCGGGCTCACGCTCGAGCGGGTCATCTATCTGAAAACGAAGCGGTCAGGCCAGGCGCCCGAAGGGCGTATCGGCCCGAAGACAGAACGGACCGGAGAGCAGGCAACATGAAGACCTACGCAGTCAAGGCGAGCGATATCGAGCGGCGCTGGTGGCTGGTCGACGCGACCGACCAGACGCTCGGGCGGCTGGCGACGCGCATCGCCACCTTGCTCGAGGGCAAGCACAAGGCCATCTACTCGCCGCATCTCGACACCGGCGACCACGTGGTGGTCGTCAATGCCAGGGCGGTCCGGGTGACCGGCAACAAGCTTCAGCAGAAATCGTACTTCCGCCACAGCAACTACCCTGGCGGGCTGAAAGAGGAGAGTCTCGAGACGCTGCTGGCTCGCAAGCCCGAGCTGGTGATCGAGCGCGCCGTGAGGGGGATGCTGCCCCGAAACCGGCTCGGTCGAGCCATGTACAAGAAGCTGAAGGTCTATGCCGGCGGTGAGCACCCGCACGCCGCCCAGCAGCCGACCGTCGCCGAGCTGTAAAGGAATCGAATGAGCACAAACTACGTCTATGGCACCGGCCGTCGCAAGACCGCGGTTGCGCGCGTGCGCCTGCTGCCGGGCGACGGCGGCATCGTCGTCAATGGCAAGCCGCTGACCGAATACTTCGGAACGGGTGCACCGAGCGCCGACATCAGTCTTCCCTTCCGTGTCACCGAGACGGAGGGCCGCTACGGCGCAAGCATCCTGGTCGCCGGCGGCGGCTTCTCCGGGCAGATCGGCGCGATCCGGCACGGGATCGCCCGGGCGCTTCTGTCGGCACATCCTGACGCCCGCCGCTCGCTGCGCCAGGCCGGACTCCTGACCCGCGACCCGCGGGCGAAAGAGCGCAAGAAGTACGGCCTGAAGCGGGCTCGCAAGGCACCCCAGTACACGAAGCGCTGACCCATCGGCCACGGCGGAAGCGGAGGGATCCTCTGCTATCATCGGGCAACCTCCGCAGCACCGATTGGGCTTCGCCGACTTCGTGATCGACGCGATCCGCGACTTCTTGAATTCATATCTCCGCGGCAGCTGGACGTCACTGATCGACATCGGGCTCGTGGCGATCGTCATCTACTGGATCTTCATCCTGATCCGCGGCACCCGCGCGGTGCGGATCGTGATCGGCCTCTCGATCCTCTACCTGGTGTACCTGGCCGCCCAGGCGCTGGAGCTGCGCCTGCTCACGGCCCTGCTGCAGGCCGGCGCCGTGGTGGGCCTCTTCGCGATCGTGGTGGTTTTCCAGCCGGAGCTGCGACGCGCCCTCGAGCAGATCGGGCGGATGGGATCGGTCAACCGTTTCTTTGTGTCGTCGGAGGTCGCCGGCGCCGAGCGGACCGCCCGCGAGGTCAGCCGGGCCGCCCGCCTCTTGGCAGGGTCGCGCCACGGGGCACTCATCGCCATCGAGCGGGAGACGGGCCTCGCCGACGTCGCGACCGAGACCGGCATCCCAATCCACGCCGACCTTCGCGCCGAGCTGCTGGTCACGATCTTCTATCGCGGAACCGCCCTGCATGACGGGGCGGTGATCGTCTCCGCCGGCGAGATCCTGGCGGCGGGCGTGCTGCTTCCACTGAGCCAGAACGTGCTCGACTCCGAGCGCTACGGGACGCGCCACCGCGCGGCGATCGGCATCAGCGAGCAGAGCGACGCGATCGTGGTGGTCGTGAGCGAGGAGACAGGCTCGATCTCGCTTGTGGTGCGCGGCCGCATCGAGCGCAACCTGACCGAGGAGCAGCTGCGACGCCGCCTCTTCCACCTGATCCGCCCGGAGGCGCCCCGCCGAGCCGTGCCCTTCCTGCGCCGAACCCTGGAGGGTCGGTGGCAGATGCGTGCGAGTGAGGAGACGCCGCTGCCGATCGATCCGGAGGAGCGCGTCGTCCGCACCGGGCGCGCCGAGACCGCTCCGCTGCCAGCATCGCGAGAGCATCGCTCTTGATCAGCTTCCTCTTCCGGAACTGGCACCTGAAGCTTGGCGCGGTCGCGCTTGCGACGGTGCTCTACACCGGGCTCGTCTTCTCCGGCTCCTTTACGACTGCCAAGATCGCGGTGCCGATCACGACCACCGGACAGCCAGCCGGCAACTGGTTTCTGCTGAACACGACGCAGCTCGGCTCGGTCGAGCTGCACTACCAGGTGGCGACCGACGTCGCTCGCGAGATCACCCCCGACTCCTTCGTCGCAAGCGTCGACCTCTCCGCGTACGACCTCGAGCGTGCCGGCCAGCCGCAGTCGCTGCGGATCGATGCGCGATCGGTCATCGATGGGGTCACAGTGCTCGACCAGAGCCGGAGCGAGGTGACCGTGGCGCTCGACCAGGTGACAGCGAAGAACGTCCCGGTCCGCCTCGACCGCGGAGTGGTGCCGCCCGGCCTGGAGATCGACGATCCGCAGCTCGGCGTGCAGGAGGTGCAGGCCCGCGGACCCAAATCACTCCTGAGCCGTGTGGACCACGCGCTGGCCCGGGTGCGGATCGACCCGTCGGGGATCGACTTTGATCATCCGGTCGACTTGCTGGCGGTGGACGTCGACGGCAAGCCGGTCGAGTCGATCGACCTGAATCCGGCCACCGTGACCGTGAAGATCAACGTCCGGACCATCGAGACGAGCAAGAGCGTCCCGATCCGCGCCGTGCTTCAGGGCGCGCCGGCAAATGGATACGCGCTGGCGGGCGTCCGGGTCGAGCCCGCTGCGGTGAGCCTGCGAGGCGTCCCCGCCGCGGTGACCGGAATCGTCGATGTGGCCACCGGCCCAGTCAGCCTGGAGAACCTGAACGCCACCCAGACCTTCAAGGTTGCCCTCGTCCTGGCCGACGGCGTGACGCTCTCCGAGGGCCAACCGAAGACGGCATCGGTGACCGTGACGATCACCCCCGCCACCGGCACGCGCACATTCTCGCTCGGCGTGCTCTGCCGAGGAGCCCCGAGCGGCAGCAGCTGCCTCTCGTCCGTCGACCAGCTTTCGGTCACCCTCAGCGGGCCGACGGCCGTGCTCGCCAAGCTTGATCCGGCGTCGATCACGCCGGTCGTCGATGCGACCGGCCTGGGGCCCGGCGTCTACCTGCTGAGCCCGGCGGTCACCGGGCTGCCGCAGGCGGTCCAGGTCGTCTCCATCTCCCCGGCCTCGATCAATGTGACGATCTCGTCTCCAAGCACGCCGGCTCCGACTCCCCGCCCGACCTGATGGGCGGTCTCTTCGGAACCGACGGCATTCGAGGCCGCGCCAACGTCGAAGTCACGCCCGCGCTCGCGCTCGCACTCGGCCGCGCAGTCGGCTCTCGCGTCGCAGGACCGGGCGGCAGCGTCGCGCTCGGGCGGGACACGCGCCGTTCGGGCGAGATGCTGGTCGACGCGCTCGCGGCCGGTCTGGTGGCCGAAGGGGCCGACGTCGCGCGCCTTGGGGTCGTCACCACGCCCTGCCTGGTCTATGCCACCACGCTCGGCCGGCACGCCGCCGGCGTCATGGTGTCGGCCTCGCACAACCCGGCGGAGGATAACGGCCTCAAGGTCGTGGTCGACGGTCGCAAGGTGGATGACGAGGCAGAGGCCGACCTCGAGCACCTGATCGAGGTCGGCCCCGGTGGGGAAGGCGTGCCGAATGACCGGATCGGCCGCATGGGCACCGATCCGGCCGCGGTCGCGAGCTACGCCGCGCATCTGAGCGATGCGGCGGAGGACGTGTTCGCAGGCCTGCATATCGCGATCGACTGCGCGAACGGCTCTGCATCGGTGATCGCGCCGGGCCTGTTCACCGGTCTCGGAGCGGAGATCGACGTCCTCTGCGCCGATCCCGACGGGACGAATATCAACGTTGCCTGCGGGTCCACGCATCCGGAGCGCCTCGCCGAGCTGGTCGCCGCAGGCGGGTTCGACCTCGGGTTCGCGTTCGATGGCGACGCCGATCGCCTGATCGCGATCGACGAGCGCGGTGCGATCGTGGACGGGGACGCGATGATGGGCATCTGCGCCCTCCAGCGTCTGGCGACCGGGAGCCTGCGCAACGATCTGCTGGTGGCCACCGTGATGAGCAACGGCGGGCTCGAACGCGCGATCCTGCGGGCGGGCGGCCGGATGCTCCGGACTCCGGTGGGGGACCGAAACGTGCTCGAGGCGATGGAGCGCCACGACGCGGCGCTTGGCGGCGAGCAGTCCGGCCACATCATCTTTCGCGACCGTGCCACGACCGGCGACGGCCTGCTCACGGCCATCGAGCTGGTCCGCGCCTGGCGCACCAGCGGAGTGGCCCTCCTCTCCGAGCTCGCTGGCCGGATTCCGAGGCTGCCGCAGGTGGTGCTAAACTCAGCCGCCCGTCGTCGTGCCGAATGGAGCGAAGATGGAGCGTTCGCCGCCGCGGTGGCGGACGCGGAGGCGCAGCTCGCCGACCGAGGCCGGATCTTGGTCCGCCCCTCGGGCACCGAGCCAAAGCTGCGGATCATGGTCGAGGGCGACGAGCAGGAAGAGATCGACCGCATTGCCCGCGAGCTTGCGCAGCTTGCGGAGGCACGGCTCAACTAGAGGAGGCGCACATGTGTGGGATCGTGGGCTATGTCGGGCCGCGTGACGCTGCCCCGATTCTGCTCGACGGCCTTCGCCGGCTCGAGTACCGCGGCTACGACTCCGCGGGGATCGCCCTCCTCACCGAGCAGGGAGAGGTCTTCATCGAGAAGAAGGCCGGCAAGCTCAACAACCTGACCGACCACCTGAACGGCGGAGCCCCTCCGGGGCATCCCGGCATCGGTCATACGCGCTGGGCGACTCACGGCCGCCCGAACGATACCAATGCCCACCCCCATGCGGACTGCAGCGGCAAGCTGGCGCTGATCCACAACGGGATCATCGAGAACTACCGCGAGCTCGGCGACCGGCTTCGCGCCACCGGGCACCGGCTCGTGAGCGAGACCGATACGGAGGTGCTGGTGCACCTGATCGAGGAGAAATACACCGGCGACCTGGTCGAGGCCGTGCGCCTGGCGCTGAACGAGGTCGAGGGCGCCTACGCCATCGGCGTCATGCACACCGAGCACCCAGATCGGATTGTGGGTGCGCGCATGAACGTGCCGCTCATCGTGGGCCTGGGCGACGGCGAAGGTTTTCTGGCGAGCGACGTGCCCGCGATCCTGGAGCACACCAACAACGTGGTGATTCTGCACGAGGGCGACATCGCCGACGTCACTCCCGACGGAGTGCGGATCCTGGGGCTCGACGGCAAGACCGTCGAGCGCGATCGGACCCGGATTCGCTGGAGCATCGAGGCCGCCGAGAAGGGAGGCTTCGCCCACTTCACCCTCAAGGAGATCTACGAGCAGCCGCACGCCATCGGCGAGGCGCTGCGTGGTCGCGTGGATGCGGCCGGGACAGTGACCATTCCCGAGCTCGACGCAATCGCCGACAAGCTACAGCGGGCCGAGCGCGTCTACCTGGTGGGCTGCGGCACGGCGCGCTACGCGGGCGAGGTAGGCGCCTACCTGATCCAGCGCTGGACCGACCTACCGGCCTTCAGCCAGATCGGCAGCGAGATGCGCTACGCTCCACCGCCGCTCGACGACCGCACCCTGGTCATCAGCGTCAGCCAGTCGGGCGAGACCGCCGACACGCTTGCGCCTCAGAAGTTGGCCGCCGAGGCTGGCGCGACGATCGTCGTGGTCACCAACGTGGTCGGCTCCGCCCTCACCCGCGAGGCGGACGCGGTCTGTTATCTGCAGGCGGGACCCGAGGTGGCGGTCGCCTCGACCAAGGCCTTTGTGACCCAGGTGCTGGTGCTGCAGATGATCGCACTCCACCTCGCGCGGCTGCGGGGGACGTTGACCGAGCATCAGCTGCGCGCATACGGAATAGGCCTGCGCGAGCTACCGGCGCTCGCCGCCGAGACCCTGAAGAGGGCGCCACAGATCAAGAAGCTGGCGCGCCGCTACGCGGACGTGCGTGACTTCATGTTCATCGGCCGCGGGATCGGCTACCCGATCGCGATGGAGGGCGCCCTGAAGCTGAAGGAGCTCTCCTACGTCCACGCGGAGGGCTACGCGGCGGGTGAGCTGAAGCACGGACCGATCGCCCTCCTCGACCCGCAGACCCCACTGCTCGCCATCGCGACGGCAGGCGAGACGTACGAGAAGCTGATCGCCAACGTCGCCGAGGCGCGCGCCAGAGAGGCGCCGATCCTCGCCGTCGCGAGCGAAGGTGACAACCAGATCGATCGCTACGCTCACGACGTGATCTTCGTGCCGGAGACGCCCGAGGAGCTCTCCCCGGTGATCGCGGTCCTGCCCTTGCAGCTGCTGGCCTATGAGGTGGCGGTGGCGCGTGGCACAGACGTCGACCAGCCGCGCAACCTCGCCAAGTCGGTCACGGTCGAGTAACAGCGCGCCGCGCATGAGCCGGCATGAGATCGGCATCGACCTGGTCGACATCGAGCGGATCGTCGCGGTCCTCGGCAAGCACCCGGATCGGTTCCGGCGACGCGTGCTGACGGACGCCGAGCAGCGCTATTGTGGCCGGCGGGTCGAGCGCATCGCCGGCCGGTGGGCGGCCAAGGAGGCGGTCAGCAAGGTGCTCGGGCTGGGCGTGCGAGGGGTCGGTTGGCGCGAGATCGAGGTCCTTCCGAACCGTGCAGGAGCTCCGCAGGTCACGCTTCATGCGCGCGCCGCCGCCCGCGCCCTGGCGCTCGGCCTCGAGGAGGTCACGGTCTCGATCTCGCATGAGCACAAGATGGCGGTCGCGGTGGCGATCGCCCACCTGGGCGCCTGAACAGCGATGGCGTCCACCGTGATTGGCCAGCGGTGGGTCGCGCAGCATCTGCCCGCCCGACCGGCGCGGGCGCACAAGGGAAGTTTCGGCCGCCTGCTCGTGATCGCCGGTTCCCTGGAGTACGCCGGAGCGGCGCTGCTGGCCGGGCTCGGCGCAGCCCGGGCGGGCGCGGGCCTGGTGTGCCTCGCCTCAGCCGACTCGGTAGTGACCCGGCTGTTGGGCCTCGTGCCCGAGCTGGTTGCGCTGCCGCTCACAGAAGAGGCGCCCGGGCTCATCGCACCCGCCGGCTGGCGTCGCCTGGCCGTCGAGTCGAACGCGTATGACGCGGTGTTGATCGGGCCCGGGCTGGGCCGTCAGCCGGCCACGCTGCGCAGGACGCGTGGCCTGATCGCTGAGCTGCGGCGGCCGACCGTGGTCGACGCGGACGGGCTGAACGCACTCGCGACCGGGGGCAGCTGGTGGCGCAAGCTCCACGCTCCGCTTGTCCTGACGCCCCATCCCGGCGAGTTCGCTCGCCTCACCGGCGCCAAGGAGCCTCTCGACGACGACGACGACGCCCGCACCGCCGCGGCCCGCGAAGCCGCGCTGCGCTTCGGTCAGGTGGTGGTGCTCAAGGGGGCGCACACGGTGGTCGCCGGGCCCGACGGCGATCTCCGCAACTCCGGCGTCGCGTCCCCGGCACTGGCAACCGCGGGAAGCGGCGACGTGCTCGCCGGCGCCGCGGGCGCATTTCTGGCGAACGGTCTCGACCCGCTCGACGCCGCCACCTGCGCCGTCGCGGTCCATGGTGCCGCGGGGCTGATCGCCGAACAGCGAATCGGGCGGGCCGGCGTGATCGCGCGGGATATTGCCAACCTGCTGCCCGAGGCGATGGAGCAGCTGCGCGGCAAGCGCGAATGAACGCCCGCAGCCCGCATCGGGCCTGGATCGAGGTCGATCACCGGGCCCTCCTCGAGAATCTCGCCGCGGTGCGACGCTTGGCCGGCGCCGAAAAGCAGGTGATCGCCGTGGTCAAGGCGAATGCCTACGGGCACGGCGACGTTGCGGCCGCGCGCACCCTTCTCGCCGGCGGGGTTGAGCGCCTGGCGGTGGCCACGGTTTCCGAGGCGCTTCGGCTGCGCGCGGCAGGCATCAGCGCGCCGATCCTGGTCCTGTGGGGTGTCGGCGAGCCGGAAGCGGGCCGCGCCCTCGCGGCCGACCTCGAGCTCACGGTCTTCGACATCCGCTCGCTCCGCCTCCTCGAGGCGGCCGCCGATGCCGCCGGGCGGAGGGCATCGGTGCATCTCAAGATCGACACCGGTCTCGGGCGGCAGGGGAGCGATCCGGCGTCAGCCGTCGAGCTCGCACTGGGCATCGCCCACAGCCGAACGCTCCGGCTGGTCGGCACGTTCAGCCACCTCGCCGTCCCGGGCGAGGATGAGGCCTTTAGCGAGGTGCAGTTGCTACGCCTCGCGCGCGTGCTCGACGGGATGCGCTCTACCGGGTTGGAGCCGGGACTCGTCCACGTCAGCGCCAGCGGCGGGATCCTGGCGGGGATCGGTGAGTTCGCCGACGCGGTGCGGCCTGGCCTCGCGCTGTACGGGCTTCTTCCCGCCTGGGCCGCCGATCGGGAGACCGGCCTTCGGCCGATCCTCTCCCTGGAGGCCCTGCCGATGCGTCTCTTCGACCTGCCGGCCGGTGCCGGCATCGGGTACGGGCTGCGCTTTCGTTCGGAGCGCGCGACCCGGATCGCGACACTCGGGATCGGGTACGGCGACGGGTGGCCGCGCAGCCACGCCAACAACGGCTGGACGTTGGTGCGCGGGCAGCGGGCGCCGGTCGTCGGAGCGGTCAGCATGGACGGCCTGACGGTCGATATCGGCGATATCGATGGTGTAACCTACGATGACGTGTTCGTCCTGATCGGCGAGCAAGGCGCCGCCCGCATCACCGCTGACGAGGTCGCCGCCGAGCGACGGACCATCAATTACGAAGTGACGACCGCCCTGCGCGAGCGTCTGCCCCGGATCCACCTCGGAGCCGGTTGACCCGCGCGACGGTCGCGAGGCGGGGCGATGACGGCACCCATCGAGATCGAGATCTGGCAGGGAGAGATTGCCGCGCTCGACGTCGACGCCCTCGTCGTGCCCGCCACCGAGAGCCTCTTCATGACGAACCCCGTCGCTGTGTCGATCAAACGCTACGGCGGCGACGCGGTGGAGTCTGCGGCGATCGAGCAGGGACCGATCCTCGCCGGAACGGCGATCGTCACCACCGGCGGCCAGCTCGTGGCACCCTGGGTCATCCACGCGGTGGCCGTTGGGCACGATCTGCTCGCGGATGCGGATCGCCTGCGCTCTGCGCTGCGTGCGGCGCTCGACCGGGCCGCATCGCTCAGCTTGCGCCGCATTGCGATGGCCCCGCTCGGGATGGAGCGCGGCGTCTTCGGGGCGGAAGAGGCGGCGGCAGTGATCCTGGAGGAGCTGCACGCCTACGACCGCGGCCCATCCGGCCTCCCGGAAGCGGTGGTGATTGCGCTCGCCGGACCGCGCGAAGCTGCGGCATTTACCGCGGCCGTCGCCGGCCTTGCTGTGCGGTCCGGGCCTGGATGAGAGAAGACGCGGCCAGGGCGCTCGCCGGGGAGCTGCGGCGCCGCGGCCTCGCCGCGCCGGCCGGTCTGCTACTCGACGCGCATCGGCCGCTGGCGCCATTGATCGGCATTGCCGCGACCTTTCTCGGCCCGTTGCTTCGTAGCGTCGGCGGCCGGCGCGGCGGCGACCTCGTCGAGCTGCTCGAAGGCGAGGATGGGCTCGACCGGCTCGCCGCGGCATTGGACGGGTAGATGCCCAACCTCGGAGAGCTGATCGGCCGCCTCGTCAGCCTCGTCGGCGAGGTCCTCTCCGCCTCATCGCTGCGGCTCGGCGTGCTCCCGACACTGGGGGTCCTGAGCGTCATGCTGGTGCTGCTCCAGCTCGTCGCTCGGCCCACGACGCGCTGGACGACGCGCGACCTCGGCGGCCTGGCCGCGGTGCCGCGTTCCATGGCGCTCGCGGCGGAGGCAGGCTCGGCGGTTTTCTTCTCCCTCGGCACTGCGGGGGTGGCACGCTCGGCGTCCGCGATCGGTCGCATGCAGACTCTCGGCGGCCTGCCCATCCTGAGCCATGTGGCGAGGGCCGCGTCCCGGGGAGGCGTTCCTCTCGCCGTCTCGACGAACGACCCGGTGGCTGAAATCATCGCCGGCCAGACGGTGGCGGAGTCGCACCGTCGAACCGCGACGGTCGAGCGCATGGGGCGGTCACGTGTTGAGTACCTGGGCGAGGGGCGCGCCGCCGCCGCCGGACGCGCCCTCGCAAGCGGCGAAGCCGGCGCCGCGTTCGTCGCCGGCAGCCTCGACGAGGAGGGGCTCCTTCTGCTGGACGGCCTGGCCTCGGGCTCCGCCGCGTCGACTGTCGGGACCGCGAATGCGGGGCAGGCGACCTCCCTGCTGCTCGAGGGCGAAGGGGTGCTGATCGGTCCGCAGCTCTACCAGGCGCCGGCCGATCTCCGCGCCAGCGGCTTCGACCGCACCATGGTGCTCGCGGCCAACCGCCTCACCTGGATCGCTCTCGCGGTCTTGATCATTGGTTCCCTGCTCGCGCTTGCCGGCGCCGCCCAGATTGGCCGTTCGCTTCTCGGCACCTCCTGAGCGATGCCGCGCCACCTGGCCTGGCCGCCGATCGTCACCGTCGTTGGTCTCCTCCTCCTCGCCGACTACGTCGTCGTCAACCCGTCCCTCGACAGCCTTGCCAGCGGGCTGGCCGAGGCGCTCGTGCTGCTGGCGGCCGCGGCGGCGATTACGGGCACGATCTCACTGGTGGTTCGACACGGCAGCGACCTCCTACGCGGCACGGGCAACCGCGCGGGCTCGCTGGCTCTCCTGGTCGGCCTAGCCGCGATGCTGATCGCCGGCTTCAGGCCCGGGTCGGCCGGTGCGGGCGATCCCGTCACGCGCTGGCTGGTAGCCGCGCTGCTGGTGCCGCTGACCGCATCGCTCTTCGCGCTGCTCTTCTTCTTCACGCTCGCGGCGACCCGACGCGGGTTGATGCTGCGCGGGCGCGAGAGCGGGATCATGCTAGCGGCTGCGACCGTCGTGTTGATCCTGCTCCTCCCTTTCGGCGGCGCGCTCGGGGACGCCCTGGAGGGCGTCAGCGGGTGGCTGCTGGCGGTCCCGGTGGGCGCCGTCTTCCGTGGGCTGCTGCTTGGGATCGCGATCCTGACCGCCGTCGCGGCCGCGAGGCTGATCTTCGGGATGGACGCGGTCGATGACTGATGCGCAACCTCGACTGAGCCGGTCGCGTACCAGCCTCGCCGCGATCGCCCTGCTGGCCGCCCTCGTCGCCGCTCTGCTGATCGGCAGCCCCGCCGGCCTGCAGCTCGCCAACCCGGACCGTACCGCGGTGAGCCAGTTTCGGTCGGTGATTACGAGGATCCCGGGTGACGCGACCGTGCTGGTTGCCTTCGACCCTGACATCGGGACCTATCCGGAGATCCGTTTTGCCGTGCGGTCAGTGCTTGACGATCTCCTGGCCCGTGGGGCCCGCCTCGCGGTCGTCAGCTACACACCGGAGGGGCGTGTGCTGGCGCTGGCAGAGCTTGAGCGCCTGCTCGGCGCCGGAGTGCCCGCGAGCCGGCTGCTCGACCTCGGCTTCCGCACGGGAGCCGAGGCGGCTCTTGTCACCTCGGTCGCTTCCATCGTGCCGGGCTCTGCGAGCGGCCCGCTGGCCGATGCGCTGCGTGCCCGCGGCGGGCTGCAAGGGTTCGACCTGGCGCTGATCATCGCCGGAGGAGATCTTGGGCCGCGCAGCTGGGTCGAGCAGATCGGGACGCGCGTCCCCGGCCTCCCGCTTGTGGCGGTGTCGCCGACAAGTCTGCGGCCGGAGCTTGAGCCGTACCTGGCCACAGGACAGCTGGCCGCCCTGCTCGGGACGCTGCGCGACGATGCCGCGTACGCGTCGAGCGCGGAGTCGCCCGCCGCCCATCGCCCACCTGGCTCCCTCGCCATCCTGGTCGGGATGCTGGCCGCCCTGATCGTCCTGCTGCAGGCTGGCAGCCGCGGCATCCAGGCTCGGGTACGTCGCGCGGTCAGTGGCCGCGAACGCTGGTGAACGGCCTCTTCGCGGCCGACCCGGCTGGCGCGGCCGGAACCTGGGTCGCGGCGCTGGTCACCGTTGTCGTCTTTGGCCGCCTTCTCGGCGAGCGACGCATCTTCGCCATGGCTCAGTACCTGCTTGCCGGGCTGGCGACTGGCTACCTGATGGTCCTGGCCGTGCGCGAGGTGCTCGTTCCGCGGCTGTTTGACCCGTTGCTGAACGAGGCCAGCGCCCGCCCCGCGCTCTGGCTCGCTGTGCCGCTCGTTGTCGCCATGGCGGGCGCTGGCTATCTCCCGCGGCGCCTGGGAGGCGTGCCGGTCGCGATGCTGATCGGCGGGATCGCTGCCTTCGCCCTGGGCGGCGCTGTGGTCGGGACGGTTCTGCCACAGCTCGCGGCCGGAATCGTTGCCCCTGGGGAAACTGCTACCGTCGTCAACGGCCTCATCGCCCTCCTGATCAGTGCGCTGGTGCTCGTCAGCTTCCTGCACGGCGCCCCGCGACGACGCGTGGCGGTGGGCGCGGCTGCGGCGGGCCGCTGGCTGCTCATCGGCGGGCTCGGGGCATGGCTCGGCTATCTGCTGGTCAGCCGCCTCGCGCTGCTGGTCGATCGGATCGGCTTTCTGCTCTTCGACTGGATCGGAATCGGCCGATGATATCGATCGGCTCCGAGCTGGCACTCCTTATCGATGTCGGCTCGGCCTGGACCAAGGGGACCCTGATCGCACGTGTCCGCGGCGCCTGGCGCATCGTCGGCCACCACGCCCAGCCGACCGGGTGGGGTGATTCCGAGATGGTGGCACAGCTGGCCTCCGCCCTCCGGCCGAGCGCCGATTCCCGACTTGCGCGCGATCTCGAGCGGCTGATCGCCGCTGCACCGCGCATCGAATGTCATACCGCTGTTCGGCCAGCCCGCCTGGCGCTCGCCGCGGTCTCGCGCGAGGTCTCGGGTGCCGCGGCTCGTCGGGCGGCTGAATCGGCCGGCTGGTTGGTTGTCGAG
>JALYTG010000009.1:23649-29772 GCA_030854405.1 Chloroflexota bacterium
CGCGGACGATGGCCGAGCGCTGACCCACCGGCTGGTGGCTCTGCAGGCGGCAGAGGTAGACGTCTGGCTTGTTGCCGGAGGCTTCGAGAGCGGCCGCTCAGACCAGGCGCTCGAGATGGCGGCGCTGGTTGCGGCTGCTCGGGGTGATCGAGGCGGACCGGTGATCTGGGCAGGCTCGAGTCGGCTCAGCGATGACGTGGCCGGGCTCTTCGAGCCTGGCGCCGTGACTCCGGTTGCCAACCCCCGGCCGAGCCCCGAGCGCGAGGATCCGGCGCCGTTGCGCGCGTATCTCGAGGAGCTGCTCAGCCGGACCGTCGAGCCGGAGAGCGCTCGACGCCTGTCGCCCGTCGGCTTCCGCCGCGCCCTCTCGCAGCTGAGCCGCGAGACGGAGCTGCGGATCATGGGTATCGACCTCGGGATGCGCTTCGCCACTGTCGTGCTGGCAAACGGCCAGGGAGAGGCTGAGAGCCGGGTCTTCGCCCGGGGCGGCCTGACCGCCCCGACGCTCACGACGCCGGGTGGCCCAAACCGCGTCACTCGCGGCATGCCAGAGCCGATCGATGAGCCGACCGTCGCCGATACGCTCCAGAACGTCGGTGCCCGTCCGGCAACGCTGCCGCAGACCGAGGACGACCTCGCGGTGCTGCAGGCCGCGGCGCGACACCAGCTCGCCAGCGTCGTGTCCGACGACCTGCGAGCCGAGGGCATCGACCTGCTGGTCGGAGCGGGTCGGGTGATCGCGGCGGCCCCTCGTCCCGCAATGGCAGCCCAGATGCTGATCGACGGGGTCCGCCCGGTGGGCGTGACGACGCTGGCGATCGACGGTGGGGCGCTCCTCGGACCGCTCGGCTCCCTGGATGATGACGAGATCGGCGAGGGGATGGCCGCGTTGCGCGAAGACCTCCTGGTGCCGCTCGGGACGGCCGTCATCTGCCGCGACGGTCGCGCGGGGCATGTCGCGATGCGTGTCACCCTGCATCGCTCGGGCTGGCCCTCGATCGGGCCGATCGAGGTGCGCAGCGGACAGCTGCAGATCATCCCGCTCGGCGCGGGCCAGTTCGCGGAGATGGAGATCGGCCTGGAGGAGGGCGCCTCGCTGGGGGCAGCGCGGCGCAGCCGGCGAGCGTGGGCGGAGGTGAGCGGCGGCGCGGTCGGCGTCATCCTCGACGCCCGTGGTACGCCGATCAGCCTGCCGCGGCGAGCCGAGGATCGGCGTTCGGTCCTCTCGGCCTGGCGCGACGCGATGCTTCGCGAGCCGCCGCAGCCCGCCCCGAGGGCGCGATGAGCGTCACGCACCGGATCCCGATCTCGCAAGGGAGCCGTCTCTCGGTGGCTGTGGGCGACGAGGTGCGCCCCGACCAGGAGCTGGCGCGCCGGCGCACCCCGCTCGACCCCCAGATCGTGCCGGTGGCAGGGCCGCTGCGTCGGCGCCCTGACGTCGCCGCCGGGCTCCTGCTTCGGCCCCCCGGTTCGTTCGTCGAGGCCGGCGAGCCGATCGCGCAGGCATCCGATGGCCGGCAGGTGCTCAGCCCGGTGGCGGGGCTGCTCCTCGCCTACAGCCGCACTGACGGGAACGCGATCATCTCGCCGCTCGGCCCGGAGGAGCCGATCCTGGCCCACGTCAGTGGTCGGGTGACCGGCGTCGACGCGGCAGCGATCGTGATCGAAGTGCCGGGCGCTGCGCTCGACGGAGTCGGTGGCACGGGCGAGGCGGTCCATGGCGAGCTCGTGGTCTCGGTCGAACACCCCGGCGAGGAGCTCCGTGCCACGGCGATCGACGTCGGTTCGACCGGCAAGATCGTGGTCGGCGGTTCACGTGCCTCGGCTGAGACTCTGACGCGAGCGCGCGCGATGGGGGTGGCCGGCATCGTTCTCGGCGGGGTCCTGGACAAGGAGCTTCGCGACTTCGAGGCGATTCAGCGCCGCCGTAGTGAGGTGGGCGGTCTTGCGGGCTCATTCGGGCTGCTCCTGGTGGAAGGGTTCGGCAAGGTCGGGCTCGACACCGGGCTCTTTGCCTGGTTCGAGCGTCACGCCGGGCACATGGCGAGCCTCTTCGGGTCCGAGCATCGCCTCTACGTCTACGATGCCGCGCCGCCGCCGACGCGGCGCAGCATGCCGACCCTCGGCGATCGCGTGGTGGCGCACCGACGCCCTTTCCAGGGCCGGGGCGGCGAGCTGGTGGGCTTCATCGAGGGGATGCACATGACCGCGTCGGGGATTCCGGCTCGAACCGCGCTGGTCCGATTCGAGGACGGCCGCACCAGCCCGGTGCCACTCGCCAACCTCGAGGCGACCGAGGCAACCGAGGCGCGCTCCAGCGACTGACTCGCCGCTCCCTATACTTTTCGCCGTGGATCACAGGTCAGATGCAGAGCTGTCGGGCACGCTTGCCAGCGGCGCGCCGGAGCGCACCCGCGCGATCGGTCGCGCCATAGGCGCTGCAGCGGAGCCGGGCAGCATGATCTGCCTGGTGGGGCCGCTGGGGGCCGGGAAGACCGAGCTGGCGAAGGGCGTCGCCGAGGGGCTCGGCGTTCGCGGCGTCGTGAACAGCCCGACCTTCGTGCTCATGAACGAGCACGACGGTCGGCTGCGCCTCTTTCACATCGATGCGTACCGCCTCGATGATCCCGAGGAGGCGCTCGCCGCGGGCCTGTTCGACGAGCGCCAGGCGGCAGGCGTGAGTGTCGTCGAGTGGGCCGACCGGCTCGATGGCTGGCTGCCCGTCGATCGGCTCGAGATCAACCTCACCCCGATCCTCGACGGGGGCGACGACCGCACCCTGCGCTGGCGGGCGCGCGGGTCGGCGCACGCCCGACTGGCAGCGGCACTCGCCGAATGATCCTGGCCATCGAGAGCGCCTCCACGGACCTGTCGGTCGCCGTTGCCGGCCCGGACGGTGCGACGCTGGCCACTGATGCGTGGTCGAGCGATCGCCGCCAGGCGCACGAGCTGCTGCCACGCATGCTCGAGATGCTGAACCGCGCCGGGCTTGCGCTTGCCGACTCCCGAGCGGTCGCAGTTGGGCTCGGTCCCGGGTCGTTCACCGGCCTTCGCGTCGGCGTCAGCGTGGCGAAGGGGATCGCCTTCGCGCTCAAGCTGCCGATTGTCGGCGTTCCGAGTCTGCAGGCGTGGCTGGCGGCCGAGCCTGGCTGCGGTGTCGCCATGGCTCGCGCCGGCGCTGCCGATGTGTATCTGCTCGCGCGCGACGCGGCGGGGCCGATCGTCGTGGAGCGAGCGGCGCTGGCGGGCCTGAGCGGCACCATCGCAGCGCGCGAGCTGGCGTCCGACTTCGCTCTGCTCGACACGCGGCCGCCGGACCGCGCCGCGGCGGCGGTTGCCCGCCTTGGCGCTGGGCGCCTTGCCGAGGATCCGTCCGGCGACGATCTCGAACGGCTCGAGCCGAGCTATCTCCGCGGGCCGCGAGGCATCGGTATGGTGGGCGAGGGAGCAATCCAGTGGCTGTGATCTCCCCGCTGGTCGTTGAGCCGATGCTGTTGACGGACGTACCGACCGTACACGAGATCGAGCGGCTCAGCTTCAGCACGCCGTGGCCGTCGCACGCCTTCGAGCAAGAGCTGAGCGGCAACCGCATGGCGCGCTATCTCGTCGCCCGCGCCGGGGAGCGGGTGGTCGGCTTTGGCGGGATCTGGCTAATGGTCGACGAGGCGCACATCACCACCTTTGGGGTCCATCCGGAGTGGAGGCGGCGTGGGGTCGGGAAGCAGCTGCTGGTCGCACTCGCGCAGCTGAGCGCTGAGATGGGCGCAGCGCGTATGACCCTCGAGGTGCGCGCCGGCAACCAGGCGGCCCAGGAGCTCTATCGGCGTTTTGGCTTCATTGTGGCGGGGCGCAGGGCGCGCTATTACACCGATGACGGGGAGGACGCGCTGGTGATGACCACCCCCGCGCTCGCCGGTCCCCGGATGCGGGCGATCCTAGCTCGCGAGCGCGAGCTGCTGGCCGAGTGAGCGCGCCGGTCATTCTGGCCATCGAGTCGTCCTGCGACGAAACGGGGGTCGCGGTGGTGGTCGGTGGGCGCCAAATCCGGGCCAACGCGGTCGCCAGCCAGGTGGCCCTGCACGCGGCCACCGGTGGGATTGTGCCCGAGGTCGCCGCACGCCAGCAGCTGCGCTGGATCGTGCCCACCTTGCGCGCCGCACTGGAAGAGGGGCATGTCGACTGGGGCGACCTCGACGCGGTGGCGGTCACCTATGGGCCCGGACTGATCGGCTCTCTCCTGGTGGGCGTCAACGTCGCGAAGTCGCTCGCCGTGGCGCACGACCTGCCGCTCGTCGGCGTGAACCACATCGAGGGCCATATCTATGCGAACTGGCTGACCGATGCCTCCGCCGCGGAGCCACTTCCCGCCGACCCGCCCTTCCCGCTCCTCTGCCTGGTGGTGAGCGGCGGGCACACCCAGCTCGTCCTGATGCGCGATCACGGGAGCTACACGCTGCTCGGCCAGACGGTCGACGATGCCGCGGGCGAGGCGTTCGACAAGATCGGCCGCCTGCTGGGGCTGCCGTACCCGGGCGGTCCGGCGATCAGCGCCGCGGCGTCGGGCGCGAGCTCAGCGACCCGCTTTCCGCGGGCGCGAACCGCCGGCCGCTACGACTTCTCCTTCTCGGGGCTGAAGACGGCGGTGCTCCGCGAAGTGGCCGGTTATCAGGAGCGCAGCGAGCCGATCCCGATCGACGGCCTTGCAGCCGCCTTCGAGGAGGCGGTCGTCGACGCCCTGGTCACCAAGACCGCCGCCGCCGCCGCGGAGCACGAGGTCGCGGCGGTGGCGATCGGCGGCGGCGTCGCGGCCAATCGAGCGCTGCGCGCCGCACTGCGCGACCGGCTGCAGGGCACCCCGCTCCTGATCCCGCGGCCGGAGTGGTGCACCGATAACGGGGCAATGATCGGCGCCGCTGCCGGCTTCCGCTACGCCGCCGGCGACCGCGCCGACGCTTCGCTCGAGGCGATCCCCAACCTCGCGCTTCCCTGGTTGGCCGCGTCGTGAGCGACCCGCTCGCCGCCGACCGCTTGCAGCCGCCGACCCCGGGTCAGCTGCGCCGACTGCTCGCCGCGGAGCGCCTTCGGCCACGCAAGGCACTGTCCCAGACCTTTCTGACCGACCCGACCGTGCTCGACGCGATCGTGGCCGCCGCCGATCTGCGCCACGGCGATCGGGTGCTCGAGATCGGGCCCGGCCTTGGCGTGCTGACACGCCGCCTGCTCGCCGCGGGCGCATCGGTCCTGGCGGTGGAGCTCGATCCGCGGCTTGCGGGCTACCTGCGGCGCGAACTTGGAGCGATTCCCGCCTTCGAGCTGATCGAAGCCGATGCTCTCTCATTCCACCCTCGCGAGGCGTTCGACGGCGAGCCATTCAAGCTGATCGCGAATATCCCGTACCACATCACCAGCCCGCTGCTGCACGCCTTCCTGGAAGGCGAACGTCCTCCCGAACTGAGCGTGCTGCTCGTCCAGCTCGAGGTCGCCCAACGGGTGGCTGCGCCGCCCGGCCGGATGAGCTACCTCTCGGTCTTCGCCCAGAACATCGCCTCCGCTGACGTGGTGGAGCGTGTTCCCGCCTCCGCCTTCGAGCCGGCGCCCGAGGTCGACTCCGCCATCCTGCGGCTCCGGGCGCGGTCTAGTCCGGTCGTTGCCGACGACCGTCGCGAGCCGTTCTATCGCCTGGTACAGGCCGGCTTCAGGCACCGCCGCAAGCAGATCCACAACGCGCTCGGTCGCGAGCTCCGGGTCGAGACGGGTGCGCTGGCAGCCGCCCTCGCTGGCTGTGTGATCGACGGCGAACGGCGCCCGCAGACGCTGACCATCGAGGAATGGGCCTGCCTCACCGAGGCGCTTGGCGGGGCGCTGTCGTGAGCCCGCTGCGGCTCGACGCGCCGGCCAAGCTCAACCTGTCGCTCTCGATCACGGGGCGCCGGCGCGATGGGTATCACGAGCTCGCGAGCGTCTTCGTACTTCTCGAGATCGCCGATCGGCTGTTGCTGCTCCCCGGTGCACCAGGGCTCCGGATCGAGGGAACTGACGAGATCCCCCATGGCGGCGCGAATCTCGCGTGGCGTGGCCTGGTGGCGGGGCTCGGCGCCGAGCCGGACGCCGCCTGTCTCGCCC
>JALYTG010000069.1 GCA_030854405.1 Chloroflexota bacterium
GTCCGGACCCTGGCCGAGCTTGAAGCGGCGCCCGTGCCAACCTCACCACGCGCGCGAGCGGGCGGCCACCGCGCCGCGCTGCTGATCGGCGGCGCCCTCATCGGCGCGCTCCTCGTGGGCGGGCTGCTGCCCGCGCCGATCGGGCTCGCCAATCGGACCACCGTCGACGCTGCCGCCCTCTCGACGCTTGCCGATAAGTACCTGGCGCGCAATACGTCCGACGACCTCGCCCGCGGCGCAGCCCTTCTGTTGGCCGTCATCCGTGAGCAGCCGCAGAACCAGAGCGCCTACCAGCGCCTGATCACCGCCTACCTGCGGGCGGAGGACTATCCCGACGCCACTGCCGCGACCAACGCACTGGTAGGAGTTGCGCCCGGCTCGCCCGATGTTCCCTTCTTCCGTGGGCTGATCGCCCTCCGAGGCGCCGGCGACAAGCGGGCCGCCATCGGGCAGTTCGACCGCTTCCTGCAGCTGGCGCCGGATGACCCGCGAGCTGCCATGGTGCGTGCTCTGCGTGCCAAGGCGGCCGGCGACGGGCCGCCGAGCTAGGCCCGCATAAGATGCAGCCATGATCCAGCTGCGCCCACGCGAGTCGCTCTATCACGCCGACGGCGGCTGGTTCAGCGCCTACTGGCACTTCAGCTTCGATACCTACCGCGACGCCGCCAATACCCGGTTCGGCGACCTGCGTGTCTTCAACGACGACCGTCTGATGCCGGGGGCCATCTGGCCGATGCACCCGCATCGCAACATCGAGGGGATCACCTACGTGGCCGAGGGCACCTTCCGCCACGCGGACTCAATGGGCAACGGCGGCATCCTGCTGCCCGGCTCGGTCCAGCGGGCGACGCTGGGGGCGGGGATGATGCACTCCGAGCAGAACGGCTCCGAAACCGAGCCGATGCGCTTCATTCAGATGTGGATCATGCCCGCACAGCTGGAGCTGCCTCCGTCGGTCGAGCAGCGCTCGTTCAGCGACGAGGAGCGCCGCAACGTGCTGCGCCCGGTACTTGTCCCGGCTCCCGGCTTCGCCGGGGAGGGCGCGCCGAGCGCGGAGGACGCCGTGACTGTCCACCAGGACGCCGCCCTTTATGCCTCAATCCTCGATCCCGGGGCTGCGGTCACGCTACGCCTTCGCCCAGACTTCGGCGGCTACCTCTTTGTTGTCCACGGCGCCCTCGAGCAGGTGGGCGCGGCGGGATCGCTTGCGGAGGCGGGGGCGGCGAAGATCTCGGATGAGCCCGAGCTCGAGCTGAGGGCAGGGCCGACGGGCGCCGAACTGATCGTGATGGAGACGCGACGGGGCTGATCAGGGCGGTGTGCCCGCCTCCGCTATGCCCTTAGGCGTTCGGTCCACGCCCGGGGGCGCGAGGCACGTCGATCCAGAACGTCGATCCCACCCTTTCGACGCTTTCCAGGCCGACAGCGCCGCCGTGCGCCTCCGCGATCTGCCGCACGATCGCCAGGCCCAGGCCAGCGCTGCCGGAGAGCCGTTCATCGGCGTCCTGGTCCCGGGCTCGCGAGCGGTCCACCTTGTAGAAGCGCTCGAAGATCCGCGCCTGGTGCGCCTCCGGGACCCCGATGCCGTCGTCGGCCACGGTGAATCGGATGCGGCCAGCACCTGCGCGCCAGCCGATCCGGATCTCACCGCCGGGCTGGCTGTACTTCACCGCGTTGTGCGCCAGGTTGAGGAGGGCCTGGCCCAGTCGCGTGGCGTCGCCAATCGCCCGAGTTCCGGGTTCCGCCTCGGCATCCGGCAGGGTGCGGACCGTCATGTCGCGACGCTCGGCGACCGGTCCGATCCGTTGCGCCGTGCCGGCGACCACCTCTTCGGGATCGAGCGGCTCGAGGTGCAGCCTGGTCTGGCCAGACTCGATCATGGTCAGATCGAGCAGCTCGTCCACGAGCTGAACCAGGTGGTCGACCTCGCGCTCGATCTGCCGAGCGAACTCGGCTGCGGTTGCGGCATCGTCCACCGCTCCAGAGGAGACCGTCTCCGCGAGCAGCTTGATCGACGTCAGCGGAGTCCGCAGCTCGTGACTGATGTTGGCCACGAAGTCGCGTCGAACGCGCTCCAGGCGGCGCAGGGCGGTGATGTCATGCAGCCACAGGACGAGGCTGCCGCCCCCGACCGGCACGGCGTTGATCTCGACGAGGCGGCCGCCTTGGGGTCCCAGATCGGCTTCGCCGGTCACAGCGCTGCCGGCCAGAGCCGCAGAGCGCGCGACTGCGTCGAGGCTGGCTGAGCCGAACGCGGCGATCAGGCTCATGCCGGCCAGGTCGGCGGCTGGCCGCTCGGCCAGTCGTTCGGCTTCGCCGCCGGCGCGCACGATGCGCAGGCCCGGGTCGACCAGCAGCAGGACGTCGCCACCGGTCCGCTGCAGCAGCGCCTCGAAGGCCGCCGCCGGCAGCGGGTCGATCGTCATGCCTCGCCTTCCGCGAACGCGTAGCCCACGCCGCGCACCGTGCGGAAGTAGTTGCGACCGTCGGCCTGGCGCAGCTTCGAACGCAGCCAGCTCACATGGACATCGACCGTGCGACCGTCGCCGGTGTAGTCGTAGCCCCAGACTCGCGCCAGCAGCTGGTCCCGCGTGAAGATGCGCCCGGGGTGAGAAGCCATGAAGACGAGCAGATCGAATTCCTTAGTGGTCAGGTGGAGCGCTCGGTCCCCGATTGTCACCTCCCGGCGCCCCACGTCCACGAGGACCTGGCCGAGCTTGATCCGTTCGGAGCGCTCCTCACCGATCGTTTCGGTCTGGTGCCGTCGAAGCACCGCCTCGATGCGGGCGAGCAGCTCAGGCCGACTGAACGGCTTGGTGACGTAGTCGTCGGCTCCGACCTTGAGGCCGACCACGCGGTCAATCTCATCGCCCTTGGCCGACACGATGATCACCGGGGTGGCAATCCCGTCCCGGCGCAGGACTCGCAGCACCTCAACCCCGCTCATGCCGGGGAGCATCACATCCAGCAGCACCAGGTCGAGACGCTGGTTGCGGGCCGCCTCGAGCGCCGCCTCTCCGTCGCTTGCGGTAGTGACGTCATACCCCTCCCTGGCGAGGTTGAAGCTGAGCGCCTGGCGAAGGGTGCGATCGTCCTCAACCACGAGGATCCGCCGTCTCATTCGGCTTCCCCGCTCAGGGATTGAGATCCTCAATGCGTCCGGTCGCGAGATACACGACGTCCTCGCCAATGTTGGTGACTCGATCTCCGAGCCGCTCGAGGTGATGCGCCACGAAGAGCATGTGGGTCGCCTGTCGGGCCTTGTCCGGGGCCGAGCGCATCAACGAAACGGCGTCCTCGTAGACGCTGTTATAAAGATGGTCAATCTCGTCGTCGCGGGCGCACACGGCGCGGGCCCCCTCCTCGCTGACGTCAACCAGCGCGCGCATGGCGGCCCGCAGCTGTTCTCTGCACAGCTGCTCCATGAGCGGGATCTGACGGAAGATGGGGACCTCCGGCTCGGCCGCGATCTGCTGGGCCAGCTTGGCGATGTTCACCGCGTAGTCGCCCATGCGCTCCAGCTCCGCCGAGGCGTGATAGAGGGCCAGCAGCTCTCGGACGTCGCGCGCCATGGGTGCCTGTGTCGCGATGACCGCCGTGATCTCTGTGTTGATGCGCCGCTGAAGCTCGTTGACATTGCTGTCGTCCCAACGCACCGTATCAGCCAGGTCGACATCGCGTCCCACCATGGCTCGCCCGGCGCGCTCGAGTGCCTGCTCGACCATCGCTCCCAGGCGAAGCACGTCGTCCTTCGTCGCCTCGAGCTGACGATCGAAGCCCGACCGCAGGCCGCTGCGGGGATGAGCTTGCGCGGTGGCCTCGACGGGCCTCGCCTCCTTGCCCTCCATCAGCCGAACCGGCCCGTGATGTAGTCCTCGGTGAGTCGATTCTCGGGGCGGGTGAAGAGGCGGGCGGTGGGAGCCATCTCTACCATATGGCCAGCGCGGTCATCGCCCATCGTGAGGAATGCCGTCACGTCGCTCGCTCGGGCCGCCTGCTGCATATTGTGGGTCACTATGACGATCGTGTAGTTCTCCTTCAGCTCCCGCATCAGCTCTTCGATCTTGAGCGTCGCGATTGGGTCGAGAGCCGAGCATGGTTCATCCATCAGGATCACGTCGGGCTCGACCGCGATCGCCCGAGCGATGCAGAGGCGCTGCTGCTGGCCCCCGCTGAGCGCCGTCCCGGGCGCTCTGAGCTTGTCCTTGACCTCATCCCAGAGAGCCGCACGACGCAGCGAAGCCTCCACCAGTTCGTCCATGTCTCCGCGGAACCCCGCGACGCGGGGGCCGAACGCAACGTTGTCGTAGATCGACTTGGGGAACGGGTTCGGCTTCTGAAAGACCATCCCGATTCGGCGCCGTACCTCGACCGGGTCGACGCCGGGGTCGTACAGGTCGATCCCGTGGTACAGGATCTTGCCCTCGAAATGTGCCGTGTCGATCAGGTCGTTCATGCGGTTGAAGCATCGCAGCAGCGTGCTCTTGCCACAGCCGGATGGGCCGATGATCGCGGTGATGCGATTCTTGTGGACCTGGAAGCTGACCTCTCGCAGCGCGCGAAAGGCGCCGTAGAAGGCGGAGAACGACTGGACGTCAAAAACGACCTCGGCGCCCGTGAGGGGGCGCTCGTCCGCTTCCCGCGTGGTCACCGTCATGCGCGGCTGCTGCTGATCAGTTCGGATCTCCGTTGCCGCGTCGCGCGCGGTCACCTTGACGGCCATGGGTTCCTCTACCACCTCCTATCGTACCGGTTGCGCAGGATGATGGCCGTCGCGTTGACGATGAGAATCACGACCAGGAGGACGACGATCGTTGCCGCCGTGAGGGCACGGAACTCGGCCTTCGACTCGCGTGCGAAGTTGTAGACGATCGTCGGTAGAGCGGTGTAGGAGCCGAAGAGCTGGCTTATCAGGTTGCCGCCCGAGCTGAAAGTGCCGGCAACGGCACCCACCAGCAGGAGCGGTGCGGTCTCCCCGAATGCCCGAGCCAGGCTGAGGATGGACCCCGTCATGATGCCCGGCGCGGCGTACGGGAGGACGTGGCTACGGACCGTTTCCCACCGAGTCGCGCCGACTGCCAGGGCCGCCTCCCGAATACTGGTGGGAACCGCCCGCAGCGCCTCAGCCGTGGTGATTACGACGATCGGTAGTACCAGCACCGCGAGGGTGAGCCCTCCGGCAATCAGGGTGGTGCCAAGCTTCAGCAGCGTCACGAACACGGCCAGGCCCAGCAGGCCGAACACGATCGCCGGGACTCCGGCGAGGTTTCGGATATTGGTGCTGATGAATCGTGTCATGCGCGTGTCGTGGGCGTACTCCTCGAGGTAGACGGCTGCGCCAATGCCCAGCGGAAGTGCCAGCACGACCACGAAGCCCATGAGCAGCAGGGAACCGGTGATTCCCTGGCTGATCCCGGCGCGCTGGGGACGTGCCGAGAGCTGTCCGGTGAGGAACTCGAGTGGCCGCTCGCTGAAGATCGGGATCGACCTGATGATGATCTCGCCCAGCAGGATGGCGAGCACGGCCAGCGCGAGAAGCAGCGACATCAGCAGAACGCCCTGGAGGACGTAACCGCGCCAGTCGAGCGTTGCTCCGCGAAGGCGACGCTCCACGAGCTCGGTGGTGGTGACCTGTTGCGGGCGACCGATGCTTGCCATCAATAGCGCTCGCGCACTCGGCGGACGAAGCTGTCGCTCATCAGGTTCAGCCCGAGGGTCAACGCGAAGAGCAGGAAACCGACGAAAAAGAGGCTTTCGAAGGTCAGAGCCGCGCCCCGAACGCTGTCCGATCCGATCGCCAGCGAGGTCATAGCCGCGGTCATCGTCTGTCCCGGTCGAAACGGGTTGAGCTCGAAGAGGCTGCCCCCTGTTGCGCCCGCCGCGATGGCGACGATCATGGTTTCGCCGATCGCGCGCGAAATGCCGACGATCACCGCGGCCACGATTCCGGAGATGGCGGCAGGCACCACCACTCTGAGGCTGGTGGTGCGCTTGCGGGCGCCGAGGCCGTAGGACGCCTCGCGAAGGTAGCTGGGGACCGCATGCATCGCATCCTCGGCGACTGAGGCGATCAGCGGCATGATCAGAATCCCCACTGCCACACCGGCTGCCGCCATGTTGAAGAGCGGGGCCCCGCTGATCGGCTGGATCAGGTTTGGGCTTATCCAGGTGAGCGCGAAGAAGCCGAGCACCACGCTCGGAATCGCGGCCAGCACCTCGAGCGCCGGCTTGAGCAGAGCCCGCGTGCGGGTCTTCGCGTACTCCGAGAGGTAGATCGCGGCTCCGATACCCAGTGGGGCGGCAATCAGCATCGCGACGCTGGCGATGATGAGCGTGCCGGCCAGGAGGGTGCGGATGTCGTACATGCCGCGTCGTGGAAACCAGCCATCCGTCCACAGGCTGGCCGGGTCCACCCTGACGGCGAACGAGAAGGCGTTGCCGATCAGCGAGAGAACGATCGCAGCGCTGATGACAATCGAGAGTACGGCGGCTCCCATGAAGACGAGATGGATCGTCCGCTCGCGTCGGCGTCGACGCGGATCGAGGCGCAGATCGGCGAGGGAGAGGGTGCTCGAGTCGGTCTCATTGCCTGCGGTCATCGGCCTGGCGATCCTAGCGGAGAGGTTGGTCGAGGGCTAGCTGGCGGCCGCCGTCCATGCTGAGCGGGACTTGGCCAGTTCGTCGCTCTTGAGCGTGATGTAGTCCGCCTCGGTGACCGCCTTGATCCCCGTATCGGACAGGTAGTAGTCGACGAATGCCTTGATCGCCGGGTTCTCCTTCATCTTGTCGGTGTTGACGTAGATGAAGAGCGGACGCGACATCGGGTACTGGCCGCTCGCGATCGTTTCGGCGTTCGGAGCCACGCAGCCTTTCCCCCCATCCACCTGGAGAAGGGTGACCTTGTCCCTGTTCTGGTCGGCGAAGGCGAAGCCGACCCAGCCGAGGGAGCTTGGCGACCCCGCGATCCCCTCGATGATTACGTTGTCATCTGCGGAGGCTGTGTAGTCGGGCCTCGTGGTCGGCTTGTCCTTGCCGCGCTCCGTGCCGATCTTCGCGATGGCGAGCTCGACGAACGTGTCGAACGTGCCCGACTCCTCGCCAGGGGCGGTTACTTCCAGCGGCGCGCCCCGATACGGCGCGTGCGACTCGCCATACTTGGTCTTGTCGAGCGAGCCGGCGAGGTCTTTCGCAAGGGTGTTGGCATCGGACCACTTGCTGAAGCCCTTGGACTCAGGACCCAGCAAGGCGTAGAGGTCGAGGAAGCTGAGGCAGGTGACGCCGGTGTTGTCGGGCGATGTGATGACGCTGATGCCGTCGATGCCGATCTTGAGCTCAACATGATTGATGCCTGCGGTCTTGCAGGCGGCTGCCTCCTCAGGCTTGATGGGACGCGACGCATCGCTGATGTCGGTCTGGCCCTTGCAGAAGCGCGCGAAGCCGTCACCGGTGCCCGGTCCGTCGACCGAATAGTCGACGCCCGGGTTGGCTCTCTTGAAGTCCTCGGCGACGATGCTGGTGATCGGCTCAACCGTGGATGACCCTGAGATCGTCAGCTTCCCGCTCACCGCCGTGGTGCTTGCGGTGGCGGAGCCGCTCGGCGACGAGCCGGCGCCGGCGCTACAGGCCGCGAGCAACACGCTCGTGGCAAGACAAAGCGCGATCGTGGCGCGCATCGGGGACCCAGGACCGTTCAATGGACTCTCCTCCAACCCTGCGCCGCCGGGAAGGCCTGGCGGTTCGCAGCCAGCCTTGACGGTGCGGGCGCGCCCTTAACGGCGGTTTATCGCGGCGTCAAGGTTGTGTTAAGGCCGGCTTGCGAAGCGGATCGCGTCAGGGGTCAGCCGAGGATCGGGTTCAGCACGAGGAAGGCGATCGCAGCGGTGGCCGCGGCCGCGGGGAGAGTGAGAACCCAGGCGATCACGATCGTGCGGGCCACTCCCCATCGCACGGCCGACAGGCGTCGCGTTGCACCGACGCCCATGATCGCGCTGGAGATGACGTGGGTCGTGCTCACCGGCATCCCGAAGTGCGATGCGCCGAAGATGATCGAGGCTGCGGTGGTCTCTGCGGCGAAGCCCATGACCGGATCCAGCCTCACGACGCGCGATCCCATCGTCTTGATGATCCGCCAGCCGCCAGCGGCAGTCCCGAGCGAGATCGCTGAGGCGGCAAGCACGATGACCCAGAATGGGACGTTGAACTTCGGGATGACCCCGGCGGTTACCAGCGCCAGGGTCATGATCCCCATTGTCTTCTGGGCGTCATTGCTCCCGTGGCTGAATGCCATGTAGGCCGCGGAAAGGACCTGCAGACGTCGGAATCGGTCGTTCATGATCTTCGGATGTGCGCGCCGGAAGATGTTCAGGATGAGCGCCATCAGCGTGAAGCCCAGGACCAGACCCAGAATCGGTGAGCCGACGAGGGGCAGCAGCACCTTGTTGACGACTCCGTCGATCTTCCAGGAGCCGACGCCAGCGGCCGCAGCGGCCGCCCCCAGGAGGCCGCCGATCAGGGCGTGGCTGCTCGAGCTGGGAATCCCGACGCGCCAGGTGATCAGGTTCCAGCTGATGGCGCCAATGAGCGCTGCGGCGACCACGACCTGGCTCTCCGCGCGGGTGGCGATCAGCCCGGATCCCACTGTCTTCGCGACCTCCGTACCGGTCAGTGCGCCGAGGAAGTTCGCCGCCGCGCTCATGGCGATTGCCCAGCTCGGTCGCAGCGCTCGCGTGGAGACCGAGGTCGCAATGGCGTTGGCGGTGTCGTGAAAGCCGTTGATGTAGTCGAAGATGACGGCCAGCGCCAGCACCGCCAGCAGGATCCCTATGAGCCCATCGAGCATCCCTCAGGACACCTTCGGGACGGCGGGCCGGGGGGCGCGCATCACCTGGCTAGCATACAGATCGAGCGGGTCTGTTATGCTTCCACTCTCGTGTTCGACGGGCGCGCCGGTCTGCGCCCCGGTTTTTCACCGTCCGCCCCCGATTCATCCCTCGCCCTGACCGGGCCCCGCATCCGCGGGAGGGGCCCCTCAGGAGCTCCTATTCCATGTCCTTCACTCAACTCGGGCTGTCGCCCGAACTGCTCCGCGCTGTCGCCGACTCGGGCTACACCGAGCCGACCCCCGTCCAGTCCGAAGCGATCCCGTTCGTCCTCGCGGGACGTGACCTGCTGGCAGGTGCTCAGACCGGCACCGGCAAGACCGCGGCCTTCGTGCTGCCCATCCTCCAGCGCCTGCACCAAGGCGACGCGCCACGCACCGGCGGCGGTCGGCACCCGGTGCGGGTCTTAGTCCTCACTCCGACGCGCGAGCTCGCGCTGCAGGTCGAGGAGAGCGTCCGAACATACGGCGCCCGTCGGCCCGTTCGCTCGACCCCGATCTACGGCGGGGTCGGCTTCGAGCCGCAGGCTCGCGCGCTGCGCGCCGGGCCAGAGATCGTGGTCGCCACCCCTGGACGTCTGCTCGATCATGTTGGGCAGCGCACGATCGACCTCGGTAGCGTCGAGGTGCTCGTTCTCGACGAGGCCGACCGGATGCTCGATATGGGCTTCATCCGCGATATCCGGCGTATCCTGGCGCTACTGCCGGCTCGCCGGCAGAACCTGCTCTTCTCCGCCACCTTCTCTGACGAGATCCGCCTCCTGGCGGACGGCCTGCTCGACCGGCCGGCATCTGTCCAGGTCACCGTCAGGAACACCGCCGCCGAGCTCGTGAGCCAGCTGGTGATACCGGTCGACCGCGAGCGGAAGCGCGCGCTGTTGAGCCAGCTCGTGCGCTCGGGGCGGATCAGCCAAGCGCTGGTCTTCACCCGCACCAAGCACGGCGCCAACCGGCTCGCGGAGCAGCTCGCGACCGATGGGATTGCGGCCGCGGCGATCCACGGCAACCGCAGCCAGCCGCAGCGCGTACGCGCACTCGCCGACTTCAAGGCCGGGCGCGTCGCCGTGCTGGTCGCGACCGAGGTGGCCGCCCGGGGGCTCGACATCGACGCGTTGCCGCACGTGGTCAACTACGAGCTGCCGATGGTTCCCGACGACTACGTGCACCGCATCGGCCGCACCGGGCGGGCGGGCGTGGTGGGCGATGCGATCTCGCTGGTCTGCGTCGACGAGGGCAAGCTGCTGGCCGAGATCGAGAGGCTCCTCGGCTACCGGATCCCGTCGGAGGTCATCCCTGGCTTCGAGCCGGACCGAACCATCCGAGCGGAGCCGATCCGGCTCCGAACAGGGCACGCGCCGGGTGGCGGCGGTCGCCGCTCGATGGGTGGCAACGGCCGGCAGCAGCCGCGCGCCGCCCAGTTCCAGCGTCGAGGGTCGGCGCCGCGGTCAGGCGGCAAGTCCGGAGGGCACGCG
>JALYTG010000234.1 GCA_030854405.1 Chloroflexota bacterium
CTACTACGTCCTCGCCACCTCGTCCGCGGCGGATCATCTCGATCGCGTCCTCAAGCACGGCGAATCTTTTGCCGTGTTCGACCAGTACGGCGACATCCGGCCCGTCCACGCTTCGGACGAGGGGATCTATCACGAGGGGACGCGCTTCCTCTCCGGGCTCCAGATGCGGCTGGCCGGACAGCGGCCGCTGCTCCTGAGCTCCACCGCCAAGCGGGATAACTCGCGCGTCGCGGTCGACCTCACCAATCCGGACATCGGGACCGAGCAAGGTGGCCGAATCGGTCATGGCTCCGTCTACGTGGCGCGGACCAAGGTCCTGTGGGACGGGCAGTGCCAGGAGCGGCTGGTCGCCCGCAACTTCGCGCTGTCGCCGATCGAGATTCCGCTCACGCTCCGCTTTGCGGCGGATTTCGTCGATATCTTCGAGGTGCGCGGGATGCAGCGCCCGGAGCACGGCAAAATGCTGGAGCCGGTGATCGGCAAGGACCACATCGTGCTGGGTTACGAGGGCCTCGACGGCGTGGTGCGACGAACCCGGCTCGTCTTCTCGGAGAGCCCGCTCGAGATCAGCGAGCAGAGCGTGACCTTTCTGATCTCTCTCGACCCGCTCGACGCGCTCACCGTGGACGTTTCGATCATCTGCGAGATTGACCGACGGCGCCCGCAACCACTCGGCTTCGACCAGGCACTGAACCTCGCCACCGGCGTGCTGCCCGCGACGCGCGAGCGGAGCTGCCGCGTGAAGGCCTCGAACGAGCTGTTCAACGATTGGGTTGATCGCAGTCTGGCCGACCTGGCGATGATGACCACCGAGACGCCGGAGGGCCCCTTTCCCTACGCCGGGGTGCCGTGGTTCAGCACCCCGTTCGGTCGCGATTCGCTTGTCACCGCCCTCGAGTGCCTATGGCTGCAGCCGGAGCTCGCCCGCGGCGTGCTCCGCTTCCTGGCCGCCAACCAGGCCGATGAGCTCGACCCTCTGCGTGACGCTGAACCCGGCAAGATCCTCCACGAGATGCGCCAGGGCGAAATGGCCGCCTTAGGCGAGATACCCTTCGGCCGCTATTACGGCAGCGCCGATGCGACGCCCCTGTTCGTAATGCTCGCTGCCGCGCACTACCGCAACACCGGTGACCGTGAGCTGGTCAAGGAGCTCTGGCCGAATATCCGGCGGGCCCTCGACTGGATCGACCGTTACGGCGACATCGACGGGGACGGCTTCGTCGAGTACCAGCGCCAGTCGGCGAGCGGACTCTCCAACCAGGGCTGGAAGGACTCGGTCGACTCCGTCTTCCATGCCGACGGCACGATCCCGCGCGGGCCCATCGCCCTGTGCGAGGTGCAGGGCTACGTATTTGCCGCAAAGCGGGGAGCCGCCGAGATGGCACTCGTCATCGGCGATACCGACCTGGCCGATACGCTCCTGGACGAGGCCGACCAGTTGCAGGATGCCTTCGAGGAGGAGTTCTGGTCCGATGAGCTGGGCACCTACGCCATCGCCCTGGACGGCAACAAGCGGCCGTGCCTGATCCGCTCGTCGAACGTCGGCCACTGCCTCTTTACGGGCATCGTCAAAGCGCCTCACGCGCGACAGGCGGCCGATGCGCTGATGGCCGAGAACTCGTTCTCCGGCTGGGGCGTCCGCACGGTCCCGAGCGGGCAGATCCGATACAACCCGATGTCCTACCACGACGGATCGGTATGGCCGCACGACAACGCGCTGATCGCGGCCGGGTTGGCCCGATACGGGATGCAGGAGCATGCGATCCAGATCCTTGCCGGCATGTTCGACGCCAGCATCCACGTCGACCTGGCCCGGCTCCCCGAGCTCTTCTGCGGCTTCTCGCGCCGCGTCGGTGAGGGGCCGACCCTCTACCCGGTCGCCTGCTCCCCGCAGGCGTGGGCGTCGGCCGCGGTCTTCATGCTGCTCCAGGCTTGCCTGGGGCTAGAAATCGACGGGGTGCGCGGGCGGGTGACGCTGGCTCACGCCCGACTACCCGCCTTCGTCGACGATCTCCAGCTGCACCGCCTCCGTGTGGGCGATGGCAGCGTGGACCTACTGCTTACTCGCCAGGAGGGGAGCGTCGGCGTCAACGTGCTGCACCGAGACGGATCGGTCGAGGTCGCGGCTACACTCCGCTAGCTCACGCCTCTCGGAGGAGCGCAAATACAAGCTCATTTGCCACGGCTGTGTCTATTGCGTCTCGACGCCGACTACCACTAGATCGATGCCATCAGTCGACGTCGATGGGACTCGCCTTGCCTACGATGAGACCGGTGCTGGGCCTCCGCTCGTCCTCGCGCACGCGGCCATCGCGGATCGGCGCATGTGGGAACCGGTGGTTCCGCTCCTTGCCGGTGCCTTTCGCGTCATCTGCTACGACGCCCGCGGCTTCGGCGACTCGCACGCGGCCGATGGCACGTTCGCGCATTGGCGCGACCTGGCCGGTTTCCTGCGGGCGCTCGACGCAGCGCCTGCACGGCTGATTGGCGTCTCGATGGGCGGTGCTACCGTCCTCGGCCTCGCCGCTGAAGAGCCGACCATGGTCGACCGGATCGTGGTGGTGGCGCCAGGGATCGGCGTCTCGGAGCCGTCGCCGGCCATGATCGCGTTCTGGGACGCGGAGGACGCTGCGCTCGAGCGAGGCGACCTCGGCGAGGCGTCCGAGGTCAACGTCCGGATGTGGCTGGATGGACCGATGCGAACCTCCTCTGAGGTCGACCCCGCGGTCCGCTCCCTCGTCTTCGATATGCAGCGGCGAGCGTTCGAGATTGCGAATCCGGCCTCCGTCGAGGAGCGCCCTGCCGAGCCACTCCGCCCGCGCCTTTCCTCGATCGCCGCGCCGATGCTCGTGATGATCGGCGAGCTCGATCAGCCGGACTCGCGCGCGGTGAGCCAGGAAGTCGCCGCGGGAGCCGCCGATGCCCGATTCGTGTCAATGCCCGGCGTCGCCCATCTCCCGCCGCTCGAAGCTCCCGAGGCTTTCGTCGAGCTCGTCCGGCCGTTTCTGGAGGGCTGATCTCCTCCGCCTGACCTGGCAACGGCGCGCGGACTCTCGATCAGGGCCCCCAAACTCGGATGCGTGCGACGACCTTGAAGTCGAATTGGTTGTCGGCGATTGGCACGATCTTCGGCGCATAGACCAGATACACCGCCTTGCCGGCGGCGGAGGGCGGGATTGGGACGCCGATGTCGCCGCTCAGCCCGGCCGCGTGGCCCGCGGGCGCATCCCTCAGGAAATCCGGACCGCTGACCAATGGCGGGAAGAGAAGCGGAGCGCCGTCCACGTCGAGCTCGCCGTCGACCCAGAACTGCCAATCAAAGTTTCCAAAGCCGCTGTCGGACGCTCGCGCCGGCGTGTAAGCGACATGCACCTCGACCACGGTCGTCGCGCCGCCAGCGTGGACGGCCTGTTGGCGTTCGTCAGCCCGGATGGGACGCTCACCGCCGCGAGTGAGCGTGATGGTTCCGTAGCGCCCGCTCCGGTCGATCGCCGCCAGGATCACCGTGTCACCGGGATGCGTCAGGGTTTGCTCCGTTGCACTTGAGCTCGGCTGCGGGGTTGACGGCTTCGCACCGGAGATTGCGAGGTAAACGACGAGGCCGGCGATCGCGAGGGCCGCGGCAAGGGCCAGCACGATCGCCACGGGCTGGTATCGACGGAGGTTCACGGCGCCACCTCGACGGGTGCCGCCGCCGGCGCCGGAAGGCGCCGCAGCTGCGCAATGATGATCGCCGTCACGATGAGCGCCCCTCCCAGC
>JALYTG010000070.1 GCA_030854405.1 Chloroflexota bacterium
GCGAGGAGGTGGCCTGGACCGAAGGGCGAGACCGCTGGTACCACGACCTGGTCGCGGACCAGCCAACCAGCGCCGATCCGGAGCCGATGGACTCCGAGGATCTCCTCTACCTGCTCTACACCAGCGGGACGACGGCCAAGCCCAAGGGGATCATGCATACCACCGGCGGCTACCTGGCCGGGGTGGCCACCACGCATCGGTACGTCTTCGACATCCATCCGGAGACCGACGTCTACTGGTGCATGGCCGACATCGGCTGGGTGACCGGGCATTCGTACATCGTCTACGGGCCGCTCGCCAACGGGACGACCTCGATCATGTACGAGGGCGCCATCGACTTCCCTGACAAGGACCGATGGGCCCAGATCGCGTCGCGCTACGGCGCCACGATCCTGTACACCGCGCCGACCGCCATCCGGGCCCTGATGAAGTATGGGCACGAGGCCTTCGCCGGCGACGATCTGTCGGCGCTCCGCCTCCTGGGCTCGGTGGGTGAGCCGATCAACCCGGAGGCCTGGGCCTGGTACTGGAAGCATGTCGGCGGCGAGCGCTGCCCGGTGGTCGACACCTGGTGGCAGACCGAGACCGGCATGGCCATGATCACGCCGCTGCCGGGGATCACGACCTTGAAGCCTGGCTCCGCGACCTTCGCCTTCCCGGGGGTGCGGGCCGACGTGGTCGACGAGAGCGGCGCCTCGGTGCCGCTCGGCGGCGGGGGCTACCTCGTCCTCGAGCGGCCTTGGCCGGCCATGCTGCGCGGCATCTACGGCGACCCGGAGCGCTACGAGGAGACCTACTGGTCGCGCTACCCGGGACGCTACTTCGCCGGCGACGGCTGCAAGCGTGACGAGGAGGGCTACTTCTGGCTGCTCGGCCGTGTCGACGACGTCATGAATATCTCGGGGCACCGGATCTCGACCACCGAGGTCGAGTCCGCCCTGGTCGACGACCCGCGTGTGGCGGAGGCAGCAGTCGTCGGCCGCTCGGACCCGGTCACCGGGCAGGCGATCTTCGCCTACGTCATCCTGCGCTCGAGTACCGAGGCGTCCGACGCCCTGGGCAAGGAGCTGCGGGAGCATGTCGCGGACCTGATCGGAAAGTTCGCGCGCCCCAAGCAGATTCTCTTCACGCCGGATCTGCCGAAAACTCGCTCCGGCAAGATCATGCGGCGCCTGCTGCGCGATATCGCCGAACAGCGCAACCTCGGTGACGTGACCACCCTGGCCGACGAGGCGATCGTGGGCGCCATCCGCGAGCAGTCGGGCACCGGCGAGGACTAGCCGCGGGCGTTGGGTCGACCCGCCGGACTTGCTGGCCGTGGCGGTCTGTGTACGCCCAGCGTGCATATCCGGGAACTTCACCGCGGATCGGGCTGCGCGCAGTGCCTGGTTGGCAGTCCTGTACGCCCAGCGTAAATGTCACCCTGGAACAGGCTCGATCGCGCGATGCGACGAGCATGGGAGCTGCCTGCTTGGTACTTACGCACGCTGAGCGTAAGCCCCCCTCGGGCGGAGCGGCCGGACTTGCTGGCCCTGGCGAGTATCGGCGACCCAGTGGCCGAATTTGCTTGCGGCAGCGCGGGACGGCCAAGCTGAGGTCGGCTGCCTGGCCGATGCATGCCAGCGTTGGCAAAGCCAGCCATCGGATGGCCGATACATGCTCGGGCTGGCACAAACGGCCCAATCGGCCTCGCTAGGGAAGGGGCCTCCAGACCGGCGCGTATCCATTCGCGATCTGGAGCGCGCCGCCGCCACCGAGCCGAAGCAGGAAGATGCGGCCATCCCGCTCGGCCACCGCTCGGGCATCGTCCGGCGCCCAGCGAGCGATGCCCAGTCCGGGCACCAGGAGGACCGGCGTGGCCGCCGTATCGCCAAGCCGGAGCAGCGCAACGTCGTCCTGGGCCGAGGACGCAGACGCCCGCGCGAAGAGCACGCGCGTCCCGTCAGCCGAGAGCTGCGCTCCGTCTTCGCCGCCGGGCAGGGATATCGCGGTCAGGCCGGTGCCGTCGAAGTTGACGGTGTACAGGTCCGTTGAGCCTGCATCGTTGAAGCCGACGAAGAGCAGCCGGTCGTCGGTCGGGAACCAGTTGAGGAATCGCACGTTGCTGCTCATGGCCGCGATCGTGAAGCTGGATCCATCGGTCGAGTCATAGGCCTCGATGGTTCCACCGGCCGCCCAGGCGAGATAGCGGCCGGTGGGGGACCACGCCAGCCAGCGGTCCCCGTGCCCGACCTCGATCCGGTCGCCGCTCGAAACGTCGATGATCGATATGTCACCCGAGACGAAGGCGATCGCCAGGCGATGACCGTCGGGAGCCCAGGCCAGCGAATCGGTGAAGTAGCCGGCGTTCCGCGGGAAGCCAGCGGCCAAACGACGCCGGCCACTCCCGTCGGCGTTCATGACCTCGACGCCTCCGCCGTCGGCCCACGACTGGAAAGCGATCAGCGCACCGTCGGCCGACCACGCCGCGTTTTCCTCCTGGATCGCCGTGGTCTTCGTGAGGTTCGTCAAGCCGGTTCCGTCAGCGTTGATCGTCCAGATGTCCTCGCCGCTATGGAAGGCGATCGCGCCGCCGCCGGGCATCGGGGTGGGCGTGGGTACCGCCGTCGGCGCCGCCGTCGGCGCCGCGGTCGGCTGCGGAGTGGGTGACGGAGAGGATGTCTCCGTGGCGGTGGGCGACGCCGTGGCGGACGGCGAAGGTGATGCCGCCTCCGAGGCGCTGGGCGACGCCGTGCTCGCCGCGATCGGGGCGCTGGGGCCCGCCGTCCCGTTGCGTGTTCCCAGGACCAGCCCCAGCGCGGATCCGGCAACGACTGCCAGAAGGGCCACGCCGCCCACTGCCAGGGGGCGGCGCCCGCGGCGCAGCCAGGCAACGAGATCGAATGGGCGGCGAGGTTCGTTCATCGGTTCCCCTTAGACGCACGGACCGTGGCATCTGATTACAAGGCCGACACCTTGGCCCTCGTGGAGGCTCCGGTCAAGCGTCGCGCGAGATCAACGAGAGTCTTTCGGGCGCAGCGAGCTCGGACTATGCTGCCCTAGTGCGACGCACGGAAGCGCTGAGCGAGACAGGCGAAACCAAGAGGGGGCTCCTGCAACGTGTTCCGCTCTTCCACGGCCTGGATGCGGCGCACCTCGAGCGCGTGGCCGAGCTCGCCAAAGAGGTTCAAGCTGCCGCTGGCGACGTGATTACCGCCCAAGGGGAGAGCGGTGACGACTTTTTCATCGTCGTCAGTGGCAAGGTCATCGTCGAGCGCGACGGCCAGGCGATGGCCCGGCTGGGACCAGGTGACTACTTCGGCGAGATCGCACTGATCGACGGCCGTCCCCGAACGGCAGCAGCGAGTGCCGACGGCGACGCGCAGCTGCTCGTTCTCGACCATCGTGGCTTCGATGCCCTCCTCGACGAATTCCCGGGCATCGGCCGCCAGATCGCGCGCACGCTCGTCGACCGCATCCGCCGCACGGTGACCGTGCCGCAGTTCGGGATCTTTGCGCAGGGCACCATCGCCCACGCCTTCATGGAGTGGGATCTGCGCCCGGACATCGACCTTCACGAGGCGGCGTCGGTCCTCGGACGCCTGCGCAGCCCAACCGTAACGGCCGGCGGCGTCAACCTGGTGCTCGCCTTCGGCCATGAGCTGTGGCGGGCCTTGGCGCCGAGGGATGTGCCGGCCGGACTTGGCGCGTTCGTGCCGATCGGCAGGCTCGGCGGCCATCACGCCCCGGCGACGCAGCACGACCTGTGGTTCTGGATCAACGGCAGCTCCCAAGACGTCGTCTTCGAGCACACGCGCGCGGCGGCGCGCGCAATCGAGACCGTCGCCCAGCTCGCGACCGAGCAGGTCGCGTTCGTCCACCGTGACAGCCAGGACCTGACCGGGTTCATCGACGGCACTGCCAACCCGACCATGGTTGAGGCACCAATGGTGGCGCTCGTGCCGGACGGGCAATCGGGCGCGGGCGGCAGCCACGTGCTGGCGATGCGCTGGGTGCACAACCTCGACGCCTTCGAGGCGCTCCCGGTGGCTGACCAGGAGCGTGTCTTCGGCCGGACGAAAGCAGAGAGCCGCGAGCTGGACGGTGATGCGAAGCCGCGGACCGCGCACATCGCGCGCGTCGAGATCGAGGACCGCGCGGGCAATGAGCTGCCCATCTATCGCCGCAGCGTGCCGTATGGCACGGTCGCCGAGCACGGCCTCTATTTCGTGGCATTCTCCGCCGACCGGTCTCGTTTCGACACGATGCTGGGGCGAATGTTCGGGACCGATGGCGACGGCCAGCACGACCGCCTCACCGAGTTCTCGCGCCCGGTCAGCGGGGCCTATTACTACGCGCCGCCGCTGAATCTGCTCGTCAACCTTGCCATGCCGGCCGCCGTGGAGATTGACGCAGCGCTTCCAGCCTGACCGGCCCCGTCGCCAATATGGCCATGGCGCTCAATTAGGCACCAATGGGACCCACCCTTAGAATCCGATGATGACCAGCGACATGACCGATAGCCCGGCAGCGCGGACCCTCCCGTCCGGGACCGTCACGTTCCTGTTCACCGATATCGAGGGCTCGACCGCGTTGCTGCAGCGCCTGGGCGACGAATACGCCACCGTGCTGACTGATCACCACCGGCTGCTGCGTCACGCTTTCGGGGAGCGAGGCGGTGTCGAGGTCGACGCGGCGGGAGATGGGCTCTACTTTGCATTCCCGAGCGCTCGGTCCGCCCTGCTGGCCGGGATCGCGGCGCAGCAGGCCGTAAGGGCCCACGAGTGGACTGCCGGCGCCGCCGTGACGGTGCGGATGGGCCTGCACACCGGCGAGGCTCTCAGCGGCGAGGGCGGCTACGTGGGGATCGACGTGCATCGGGCGGCGCGCATATGCGCGGCCGGGCACGGTGGCCAGCTGCTCATCTCGCAGACGACGCACGACCTGGTGGCGGATGAGCTGCCGGCAGGCATCACGCTGCGGGATCTCGGAGAGCATCGGTTGCGCGACCTGGCGGGGCGGCAGCGCCTCTACCAGGCGGTCGTTCCGGACCTGCCGTCAGCGTTTCCGCCGCTGCGGACCGTGGACTCGCGTCCCAACAACCTGCCCCGCCAGCTGACGACCTTCGTCGGTCGCGAGCGACAGCTCTCGGAGGCCAAACGCCTCCTCGCGTCGTCGCCGCTGCTGACCCTCACCGGGCCGGGGGGCGTCGGGAAGACGCGTATCGCGCTGCAGCTGGCGGACGATCTCCTGGGCGAGCTGAACGACGGCGCATGGCTGGTCGACCTGGGCGTGCTCACCGACCCGGACTTCCTGGCGCCGGCGGTTGCCGCGTCGCTGGGGCTCGCCGAACAGCCCGGACGGCCGCTGCTCGCCACGATTCTCGATCACCTGCACGGTCGGGAGCTGCTGCTCGTGCTGGACAACTGCGAGCACGTCGTCGCCGAATCGGCCGAGCTGGCCGACGGCCTGCTGCGCGCCTCGCCGTCGTTGCGCATCGTGGCCACGAGTCGCGAGGCGCTGGGCATCGCCGGCGAGGCCGTCTTCCCGTTACCGTCGCTCGGGCTACCCGATCAGGACCGCAGCCTGCCGCTCGACGAGCTGAGCGCGTTCGAGGCGATCCGCCTGTTTGCCGACCGGGCTGCTGCCGTGCTGCCGACCTTCGAGCTGACAGCGTCGAACGCGCCGGCCGTGGCCCAGATCTGTCGGCGGCTGGATGGCATTCCTTTGGCCCTGGAGCTCGCCGCCGCTCGGGTCAGGACCCTCTCGGTCGAGCAGATCGCGGCGCGGCTGGACGACCGATTCCGGCTGCTGGCCGGCGGTAGCCGGGCGGCAGTCCCTCGCCACCAGGCTCTCAGGGCCGCAGTCGATTGGAGCTTCGACCTGCTGTCGGAGCCCGAGCGCGCGACGTGGCGCCGCCTTTCGGTCTTCGCCGGCGGTTTCACGCTCGAAGCCGCCGAGGCCATCTGCGCTGGCGAGGGAGTCGATGAGGCCGACGTCTTGGACCTGCTCTCACGGCTTGTCGAGAAGTCGCTCGTCGTCTCGGAGGCGATGGTCAGCGAGGCCCGCTTCCGTCTGCTCGAGACGGTGCGCCAGTACGCCCGCGAGAAGCTGATGGGCTCTGGCGAGGCGGCCGATGCGCTGCGCCGCCACCGCGACTGGTTCCTCCGCGTGGTCTCACGCATCGAGCCGCAGTTCTACGGCGGATCCCACGCCGGGAGCGGGATCGACGAGCTGGACCGGGAGCATGACAACCTGCGCGCCGCGCTCGAGTGGTCGGCTGACGAGCCGGGCGAAGCCGCGGCGGGACTGCCGCTGGCCGCCGGACTATGGCGATTCTGGGAGACCCGCGGCCACGTGGTGGAAGGGCGCTCCTGGCTCGAGCGGCTGCTCACCGCATCGAGCGATGCGCCGCTGCCGGTTCGCTCCAGCGCGCTGACCGGCGCCGGGGTGCTCGCCTACCTCCAGGGCGACTACGACGCCGCATTCGCGTTCCACGAGGAGAGCCTGATCCTCCATCGGCAGGTGGGCAACCCGCAGAGCATCGCCTACGCGGCCAACAACCTGGCCAACGTGGCGGTGCAGCAGGGCGACTATGGTCGTGCTCGCAGCCTGTACGAGGAGTCGCTGGCGCTAGCCCGCGGCGCGGGCGACACTCCCGGGAGCGCCATTGCGCTCATCAACCTGGCCGACGTGCTGGCCCGGCAGGGCGAGCTGGAGGAGGCGCGCTCGCTCTTCGAGGAGAGCATCGCCACGTTCCGAGAGCAGGGAAACAGCTGGGGGATGGCGTTTGCGCTCGATAGCTTCGGCGTCGTCGCGCGGCGTCATGGCGACCACGCTTCGGCTCGGACCTTTCACGGCCAGGCTAAGGAGATCTCGCAGGGCCTGGGCGACGAGCGCGGGTTGGCTCGCGCACTGGCGCACCTGGCGGAGGTGGCCGGGCTGGAGGGCGACGTCGCGGGCGCCGCCAAGCTGCACCGCGAGAGCCTCGCCATCCGGCAAGGCCTGGGGGACCTGCCTGGGATCGCCACCGGCCTCGAGAAGCTCGCGGAGGTCTTGAGCGCCGAGGCACCGGACACAGCGGGTCAGCTCTTGGGGAGAGCCGAGGCGCTTCGCCAGTCGATCCGCGCCCCGACGCCCGCGGAGGCGCGCGCCGAATGCGAGCGCTGTCTAGGTCAGCTGGCCGCGGTCCTCGGCGTTGAGCGGCTGGAGGCAATGCGCAGCGAGGGCCGGAGGCAGGGCACCGAGGAGCTGCTGGCTACGCTCCCTCCGTGACCCGGACGATCTCGTCGGCGAGCAGGCCGTGGGCTTCGCGGTGAACGGCCTCGCACGCCTCCGGGTCGGGAGCCTCCGCGAGGCAGTAGACCTTGCCGGTCGTCTCGTCGAACCAATACTTCAGATAGTTCACTCCGTACTTCCCCTGGACCTCGAGGTCCCGCGCGTGGGCCTGTGCCACGCCCTCCGCGGTCAGTCCGGGGATGAAGTGGTGCGTGTCTAGGAAAGTGGGCATCTTCCGCTCTCCGTCCGAGGGTCTTGGGCAGACCCTTACTCTAACGACCGCCCACAAGTCTCGCGACTAGAATCGGTCAATGGCGGGCCAGAACGAAACGACTGATGCCGCCGCAGACTACCTGATGACCGTGCGCTACATGCACGCCGAGGGGCAGCCGGTGATTGCCGCTCGCCTCGCGGAGCGGCTGCGGGTGAGCGCGGCGACGGTCAGCGAGATGGTCACGCGGCTGGTCCGCGAGGGCCTGATCACGGTCGACGACCAGACTCGCGCGTTGAAGCTGACCGATGCCGGTCGGGGAGCCGCCGAACGCACCTTCCGGCGCCATGCCCTCGCCGAGTGGCTGCTCACCGAGGTGGTGGGTCTCGGCTGGGCGGAGGCCGATGAGGAGGCGCACCACCTTCAGCATGCCCTGAGCGAGCGGGTGACCGATCGAATCGATGAGCTGATCGGCTTTCCGCAGACCTGCCCTCATGGCAACCCAATCCCGCGCGACGGGGTGACCCCGGATCGTCCCGCCGGGACGCCGCTGAGCGAGGCACAGCCGGACACGGAGATCACCGTCCTGCGCGTGACCGAGGAGGCGGAGGAGGACGCACGCCTGCTCACCTTCCTCCAGGAGAACGAGGTGCGGCCCGGCGCGCAGTTTGCCGTGAGAGAGGTCGCTGGCTACATAGGCACCATGACCCTCGAGCGCGACGGGCATGAGGTCACGCTCGGGCTCGTCGCCGCAGCCAAGATCCGAGTGCTTCCCGGACGGGCCGATGCAGGCCTCTTCCATCGCGTCCCCGCCGAGCGCCACGCCGCGGCAATTTCCTGATCGGGCGATGCTAGGATGCTGACGGCACACCCCAGACGCACCCTCATCTGACGGAGCGCATCGGCATGGTCAGAAATCGCGGCACGCGCGGCGTCATCGCCGCGATCGCCACCGTCATGTGGCTTGGTTATATGGCGGTTGGGCTGGCCCTCATCCAGCACTTCGCCCCCAATGTCAACGGGCAGGGTCCCGAGGGGCTTGCCGCCTTCGTGGGCCTCATTACCGGAGTGATCACGGCCGGCGTCATCATGTGGGCCGTCTCCGAGTGAGCCGCTACTCGACGTCGCCGGAGTAGAGGCTGCCGGTCGGCGGGTGCTGCCGATCAAGGCCGGGACGCATCAGGCGCTCGTAGAGGCCGGGCCGGCGATCGGCAATCGTGTCCCACTCGTGTTCGCCAGGGCGAGCGCGGACGCGGGTGGCCCGCGCGGCATCCGTGTCAATCTCGCCGACCAGCAGCTCTTCCTCGGTGTCGCTCGCGACCGCGACCCGGTTCCCGTCGTAGTCGACCAGTAGGGAGCGACCCAGGAAGGTGGTCCCGCGCTCGATGCCCACGCGGTCCGCGGCGAGCACGTAGCAATGGTTCTCGGCGGCCCGCGCGGGTGCGAAGAGGCCGGGATGGAACTCGACGCCGACCGGCCAGTTCGTCGGCAGCGCGATCAGGTCGGCGCCATCCAGCCCGCAGATGCGCGCGGCCTCCGGAAAGCGGAGGTCGTAGCAGATCAGAACGCCGACGCGCACCCCGTCGATGTCGATCACGGAGGGCGCATCGCCGCCGGGCGTGGTGAATCGGTCAACACCAAGGAACGGCAGGTGGGTCTTGCGGTAGTGGAAGCGCCGCCCGTTGGCCGTGACCAGGTGCGCAACGTTGTAGACCGCCTCTCCCTCCGACTCCAGGGAGCCGCAGATGACCGTCATGCGGTGCTGTGCGGCGAGCTCGGCGAGGCGGTCGGCGGCGATGGCCGAGGCGCGGCGGGCGACCGGCATCGCCTCGTCCAGAGAGGCGAACGCGTAGCCGGTGACCGCGCATTCGGGAAGCACCGCAAGGGCAACACCCGCGGCTGCGGCATCCGCCACGGCACGCTCGATGCGCTCCAGGTTACGGTCGACTTCACCCAGCTGCGGATCGATCTGACAGGCAGCCACCCGCAACGTCGTCATCGATCCTCCTCTGTTACCCTCCGCCGATGGCCGAGCAGCCGCCGAGCCCAAGCCTGTCCCGCTGGCTGACACCGGGGACCTTCATTTTACTCGGGCTGATCTGGGGCTCATCGTTTCTGTGGATCAAGATCGCGGTCGACGAGATCCCGCCCGCCACGCTGGTTGCCTACCGCATGAGCCTGGGCGCGCTGGGTATGCTCGCCTTCCTGGCGGTCAGCCGCCAGCTCGCCATCCCGAGGGGACGGCAGCTCGTCTTCCCCGTGGTGGGCGTGACCCTGGGTGTCGTCGCGCTGGGCGAGGTGCTGGACTGGCGGCTTGTGCTCGGAACGGTCCTCGTCACGCTCGGCATCGGGGTGGTGAGCCTTCGGTATGATGCTTCCGTGAGCCGCGTAGCCAACCGGGGGCGCGGGTGAGCGACCCCTGGGACCCGGAGCAGCGCCCACCATCACCCGAGACCGATCCCGACTGGCCCGAGCGTGACCTGTGGCAGTCGTGGGATCGGCCGGCCGAGCCGGAGGCTGCGGCCGAAACGGACCTGCCGTGGGCCGAAGCCGAGGGCGATGAGCTGTGGTCCGACTCGGTCGGATCGCGGCCCGTCTCGTCCTTGCCGTGGACCGGCCCGTCCTGGGACGACCAGCCGTGGGCGGAGCCAGCGCCGGGCCAGCCACCGCCGGACCTGTCGGCGTTCACCGACCGGGCCGAGGTTGCGGAGCCGCGCGCCGAGCCCGAGCTGCGCGAACCTGAGCCGCTACCCGAGGTCGAGAAGCCTGAACCTGAGCCGCTGCCCGAGGTCGAGAAGCCTGAACCCGAGCCG
>JALYTG010000235.1 GCA_030854405.1 Chloroflexota bacterium
ACCGCGGGCCGGCCGAAGAACCGATTCGGGCCGTCCAGCACGCGCAGCTCGAGCAGCTCGACCTCCGAGTCAGACCGCTGCGTATCGTCGGCCATGGCCGCGAGTATACGGAGGCTATAGTCGGCCCATGTCCCTCGCACGCAACGTGGAAGCCCAGCTGCCGCGCTACCTGGTGGAGCTCGAGAAGCTCGTCAATATCGACTGCGGCTCATACACACCCGAAGGTGTCAACCGGGTCGCCGATTTCTGCGGCGATGCCCTGCGCACCCTGGGCGCCGCGGTCGAGCGACTCCCGGCCGAGGGGTTGGGCGACCTGGTCATCGGCCGGCTCGCCGGTGACGGCCCACGGCTGCTAGTGATCGGCCATATGGATACCGTCTTCGATCCCGGCACCGTCGCGAAGCGGCCCTTCCGGCGCGAGGGCGATCGGGCGCTCGGGGCGGGTGTCACCGACATGAAGGGCGGCCTGCTCGCCGGGTTTCACGCGCTGGAGGCACTCCGCGCGGCGGGCATCGGTCCAGCGGTCACCTACGTATGCAACCCCGACGAGGAGATCGGTTCGCCGTTCAGCGGGCCTCACATCAAGCGGCTGACGACGGAGCATGACGCCGCCCTGGTGCTCGAGTGCGCCCGCGCGAACGGCGATATCGTGAGCGCGCGCAAGGGGATCGCGGACTACCACGTTGAGATCACGGGGCGCGCGGCGCACGCCGGAGTCGAGCCCGAGAAGGGGCGCAGCGCCATCCTCGAGGCCGCGCACCAGGTGCTCGCGCTCACCGCGCTCAATGGACGCTGGCCCTCGGTCACCGTCAACGTGGGGGTGATCGAGGGCGGCACGCGGCCGAACGTCGTCGCCGCACGATGCGGGCTCAAGGTCGACCTCCGCGCGGCATCGGTCGCCGAGTTCGAGGCGGCGGCCGGCGAGGTGGAACGGAGCGTTTCGACGCCGTCCGTGGATGGCACCCACGCCACGCTGCATCGGGTGGCCGGCCACCAGCCGATGGAGCGCTCCCCGGCGATTGCCCAACTGGTCGGGCTCGCCCAGCGGATCGCCGGCGAGCTCGGGTTCACCGTGAACGACGCCGCCACAGGCGGAGCGAGCGACGCCAACACCTGCGCCGCGGCCGGGCTGCCGGTGCTCGACGGGCTGGGGCCGGTCGGTGGCGACGACCACGGCCCCGACGAGTGGCTCGACATCACGAGCATCGTGCCGCGCACGGCGCTGCTGGCCGGCCTCATCTCGAGGATCGGCGAGGCGCTGTAGGCCGAAGCCCCATGTAGAATCGGTTTCCCGTGACCGATTTCCGACACCGCACGCGCCTCGAGGTCCGCTTTCGGGACATCGATGCCTTCGGCCACGTCAACAACGCGGTCTTCTCGAGCTACCTCGAGCAAGCGCGCATCCGCTACCTGCTCGACGCCCTCGAGGTGCCGCGCTTCGAGCGGCTGCCGCTCATCCTCGCGCGCGTGGAGCTCGATTACCGCGCGCCGATCACGTTCGGCGACCCGATCGAGATCCTGACGCGCGTCGATTGGATCGGCCGATCGAGCATCGCGATGTCACATGAGCTCTTCGCCGCCGAGCATCTAGCCGCGGAGGCATCAACGGTGCTGGTGACCTACGACTACGAGCGCTCGAGACCGATGCCGGTGCCGGACAACTGGCGCAATTCCTTTGCGGGCGTCGAGGGCCGTTCGCTCGAGCGACCGGTCCCGGCCGGCTCCACAACCTGATCGAGAGGCTCATGGCCGAAGAGCGACGGTTCGATCTGCTTGTGCTTGGGGGAGGGATGAGCTATGTCGGCGCCATCCGCGCTGCGCAGCTCGGCATGAAGGTGGCGATCGTCGAACGCGACCGACTGGGCGGGACCTGCCTCAATCGCGGGTGCATCCCGTCCAAGGCGCTGCTCGAGACTGCGGACCTGCTCCATCGTGTGCAGGAGCAGGGGGCCGAGTTCGGCCTTGCCGGATCCGATGGAGTGACCCTCGATTACCCGGCGCTCGGGAAGCGTCGCGATGCCGTGGTCGAGAAACACGTCAAGGGGGTCGAGTTCCTGCTGAAGAAGAACGGGGTGACCGTCCTGCATGGTGGTGGCGTGCTGACCGGACCGACCAGCGTGCGCGTCTCCGGCGGCGAGTCGGGCGAGATCGAAGCAAGCGGCACCGACCTGCTGCTGGCCACCGGCTCCGCGCCGCGCCCATTGCCCGGGATCGAGGCCGACGGCGAGCGGATCATCACCTCGGACGAGGCGCTGCGTCGCAACGACTCCCCGAAACGGGTCACCATCATCGGGGCGGGTGCGATCGGGGTCGAGTGGGCCAGCATTTACAGCGACTTCGGCGCGGAGGTCAATCTGGTCGAGTACGCCGATCGGATCGTGCCGCTCGAGGATCCTGAGATCGGCAAGGAGCTCTCGCGCGTCTTCCGCAAGCGCGGGATCGGCCTGCACCCGGCCTCCAGCGTCGAACCCGAATCGATCGCGCGCACCGACGCCGGGCTCAAGTTCGCCATCGTCGCCAAGGAGGGCGGCAAGCGAACCGAGATCGAGACCGACACGTTGCTGGTGGCGGTCGGCCGGCGGCCGCTGACGGATGGCATCGGGCTCGAGCAGATCGGGGAGGTCGAGCTCGATCGCGGCTACGTGAAGGTCGACGAGTTCATGCGCACCGGCGCGCGACACCTCTACGCCATCGGCGACATCGTCCCCGGCTTCGCGCTGGCGCACGTTGCGAGCCACGAGAGCGTGGTGGCGGTCGAGAAGATGGCCGGACACGATCCGGAGCCCGTCCGCATGGACCTGATGCCGCGCGTCACCTTCTGCCGTCCGCAGATCGCAAGCGTCGGCTGGACGGAAGAGGAGGCGCGACAGGCAGGGCACGAAGTGAAGAGCGGCTCCTTCCCGTTCCGGGCCCTGGGAAAGGCCACGATTGTGGGCGAGATCGACGGTTTCGCGAAGTTCGTGGCCGACGCCGGCTCCGGCGAGCTGTTGGGAGCGCATATCATCGGCCCGCATGCCGGCGACCTGCTGGCAGAGCCGACCCTCGCCCGGCTGTTGGAGGGAACGGTAGGCGAGATTGCGACGAGCGTGCACGCCCATCCGACCCTGACCGAAGTGCTGGCCGAGGCGGCCCTCGCGGTCGACGGCGCCGCGATCCACGTCTGAGAGGAGCAGAGCAGGTGACCGACTCGAAGACCGCAGCGCGGCCGCGGCACACCGAGCTCGGCCTTTCCGAGGACGAGGTCCTGGCCATGTACGGTCAGATGCTGCTTGCCCGCGCCGTCGACGAGCGGATGTGGCTCATGCAGCGTGCCGGCAAGATCGCCTTCATCATCTCGGGGCAGGGGCACGAAGCGGCCCAGGTGGCGACCACCTGGCCGATGCGCCGCGGGCGCGACTGGATGGCTCCCTACTACCGCTCGATCGCCTCGGCCCTCACGTTCGGCATGAGCGCCGAGGACATCATCACAGCCCATTTGGCCAAGGGCGACGACGTCTCCTCCGGCGGGCGGCAGATGCCCGGCCACTACGGCGGGGCGCCTTATAACATCGTCAGCGTCAGCTCGCCGGTCGGCACCCAGGTGCTGCACGCTGTCGGGATCGCGCTCGGCGCGTGGGTGCGCGGCGACGACGTCGTAACCATCACCTCGTTCGGCGAGGGGACCGCCAACCAGGGTGAGATCCACGAGGCGATGAATTTCGCCGGTGTCCATAAGCTGCCGGTCATCTTCGTC
>JALYTG010000236.1 GCA_030854405.1 Chloroflexota bacterium
GTTCAATCCGCTCGGACAGGGCGGGGCGCCAACCGACTACCTGCACGTCTTCCAGCAGCCGTAGCGCCCGCACGCAATCGGCTGAGCTGGCCCGAATCCCCTGCACTGAGGCTAGGCTTGCGTCAGATGCCTGACGAAACAATGAGTGTGGGCTCTGCCGACCGTAGCGCCGGAGGCGATGAGCGGGGCGCAGCGGCGGGGCGCGGCAACCCCGTCGCGGGGGTCGCGGAAATCGTCGCCCGGATCCCCCTGGCGGAGGCGGGTCGGGAGATGGTGGATGCGTTTCGGTCCGAGATACCCGCGTTCGAGCGGCTTTCCGGCACCTCACAGGGCGACATCGTCGAGGGCGTCGAGCGAAACCTGCGGCGCTGGCAGCGGTGGGTTGAGACCGGTGTGGTCCCGCCGGACAGCGACTTCGACCCGCTGCGCGAATGGGCCCGGGCACGGGCAACCGAGGGGGTTCGGCTCGAGGACCTCCTGCGGGCGTTCGGAGTCGGCCGCCAGGTGGCGTGGGAGCTGTTCCGCCGGCATGCGCGCAGCGACGAGAACGATGCGCTGCTCGACGCCGCGGGTTTGCTGATGCGCTACGTGGATCGCGTCTCCGCGGTGGTGACCGACACCTACCTCGCCGAGCGCGACGCGCTGGTGTCCGAAGACGAGCGGCGGACGCGAAACCTTCTCGATCGCCTCAGCAGCGGCGCCCCCCTCGACGTCCATGAGCTCGAGCTCGCCGAGCGACTCGAAGTCCCGGTCGAACCCGCCTACGCACCCTTCGCCGTCGTGATGCCGGGCCTGCCCCCGCGTCGGCATGCCGCGCTGGCCGCCCGCCTGCGACGGCGGGGTTGGAAGCTGACCGTCACCGAGGGCGGCCGGGTCGTGGGCCTGGCGTCGAAGCCACTCGAGCTGGCAGACCTCGAGGAAGGGTCTGACGTCCTGCTTGCGACCGCGGAGCCGACCCTGCGCGGCGAGCTCGCGAACGCACGCGACGACCTGGTGCTGCTAGCGGAGCACGGACGCCAGGCCGACCTGCGCGGTCGACTCAGGGCCGAGGACCATCTGCTCGAGATCCTCATGGGTCGCTTGCCGGGGCCGGCCGCCGGGCTGCGCGGCAGGGTTCTCGCGCCGCTTGCCGTTCCCGATCATGAAGAGCTACTGCGCACCCTTCGCGCCTTCGTCTCCCATCACTACGACCGTGCTGCGACCAGCAAGGCGCTGCACGTCCACCGCAACACGCTCGCCTATCGCCTGCGTCGGATCGAGGAGATCACCGGGCTGGACCTGGGGAGCGCCCGGGACCTGGCCTGCGTGTACCTCGCGATCGGGATCGACGTCGACGCACCGGCTGGGCACTAGAGCCGTTTGTGCACATGCACAAGCGACCCGGGCCAAATTCGTCAGACCGTCATTGAAACAACCCCCAGGCGGGCATAGCGTCCCGCGCACTGCGGAGCCGGTCTCGCGGCTCGCCGGTCCACGGCACTCACGGAGGAGGAAGCATGCGTTCCAAGAGCAGGAAGCTTGCGTTGACGATGGCCCTTGGCCTGGCGATTGCCGGGTTTGCCCCCTCCACCGCGGCGTCGCACGGACTGCACTCCTGTCCGTGGTCGATCTACTGCGTGCGCTTCTCGTGGATCCAAGGGTTCAACGACCCCGCCACTCCCGACAACCTCGACCGGGTCGGTGTGCTCAAGATCGGATCGCCCTTCGCGAGGAACATCCTCGTCCTCAGCCCCGGGACCTCGGCCGGCTCCGGCTACTTCAAGCCGCTCGCGGACGACATCGTCAACCGGACCCACGGTCGCTGGCAGGTTTGGTCGGTTGAGCGCCGGGAGAACCAGCTCGAGGACCATTCGGTCCTCAATAAGTTCAAACAGGGCCAGGCGAATTCGCAGCAGCTCTTCGACTACTACCTCGGCTGGCTTAACAACCCGAGCATCACAAACCACTTCCAGCTGATTCCCGACGCCTCGGTGGCGTTCGGGCGTGGGTGGGGCATGAACGTCGAGATCGAGGACCTGCACCGCGTCGTCGAGGCCGCCCACAGGTTCGGCCGCACGGTCGCCCTGGGAGGCCATTCGCTCGGCGGGTCGATCACAACGGCCTACGCGACCTGGGACTTCAACGGGAAGGCCGGGGCGAAGGACCTCTCGGGACTGGTCTACATCGACGGAGGCAGCAACCCGGTACCGGTCACGCCGCAGCAGGCGACCCAGTCGCTGCAGACTCTGCAGACGAGCACGCCGTGGCTGGCATTCGGAGGCATTCCCTCTCCGTTCCTGGGTCTCTTCTCGGCAGCCGGTTCCTGCGGGACCGTGTACGACCCCAACGGTCCCTCGCTCGGCTACAGCTTCCCGTTGCTGCCGGCCAACCTCAAGCCGCCTCTGCCGGCGGGAGTGGTGCCTACCAACGAGGCGCAGTTCGGCTATGCGGTCAGTGTCCCGAGCTCGCCTTCCAATCTGATCGCTGCGCAGGTACATGCTGGTCACATCGCCGACAGCGGCAACCCACGTGGCTGGGTTAGGGCCGGCGCGATCACACCGATCCAGCGCTATGCCGCCATGCTCTGCGGAAAGGGGCTGACCGGCCTCGACGGCAATGCCTGGTATCACCCGATGCGCCTGACGATCGACTCCGGCGCGGTCGCGGACGGGAACGCGAACCCGGCGCAGAGCGTCCTCAACGTCAAGGCGATACATGGCGACGACCTCGGCAAGCACACGCCGATCTACGCCTTCGGGGCGGCGCTCGGCGGCGAGGGGGTGCTGGCCACGGCCCGCATCCTCGCGCAGCAGTCCGGGATTCCGGACAGCAAGCTGACGCTGATCAACCGCCAGAGCACCTATTCGCACAACGACCCCAGCGCCGCGAGTCCCAACAACGAGTTCCTCGACAACCTGATCCCCTTCCTCGGGAAGGTCGGGAAGCCCCACTTCCTGCATTTCCCCCACTGACCTCGTAGGGAGAAGACTCAGCGGCGGCACCCGCCTTGCGGGAGCAGGGCCGCACGCAGCGAGCTTGTGCGGATGCACAAGCAGCGTCCGCGAATGCGCTGGCTCGCCCATACTGCACGTGAGATGAGGCGATATGGCGCTCAGGAACGATGAACGACGGTCGTCGCTCCAACACCGATCAGCACGTTCGGGTCGCGATCATCGGCGCCGGCTTTTCGGGACTGGGGATGGCGATCCGCCTCAAGCAGGAGGGAATCGAGGACTTCGTGGTGCTCGAGAGCGCCAACGAAGTGGGCGGCACATGGCGCGACAACACCTACCCGGGTTGCCAGTGCGACATCCCGTCGTATCTGTACTCCTTTTCGTTCGCGCCGAATCCGAACTGGACGCGCTCCTATCCCCTACAGGCCGAGATCCGCGAGTACCTGCGGCGATGCGCAGAGCAGTTCGGCGTCGTGCCCCACATCCGTTTCGGCCACGAGGTACAGGACGCCGCCTGGGATGAGGCGGCCCGCCGCTGGCGGCTGGAGACCGGGCAGGGTGCGCTGAGCGCCGACGTGCTGGTGGCCGGCGTCGGTGGGTTGAGCGCGCCGTCCAAACCGGACATCCCCGGGCTGGAGCGCTTCGAGGGCACGATGTTCCACTCGTCTGGCTGGGATCACGAGCATGACCTCGACGGTCAGCGGGTCGCGGTGATCGGTACCGGTGCGTCGGCGATCCAGTTCATTCCCCACATCCAGCCGCAGGTGAGCACGCTGCACCTGTTCCAGCGCACG
>JALYTG010000071.1 GCA_030854405.1 Chloroflexota bacterium
CCTCTGCCCTGATGGCCAGGACCGCCAAGAAAGCCGCGGCCGCTCCGGTTGCGACCGGCCAGCTGATCTACACCTTCCGCGAGGGCAATGCCGGGATGCGCACGCTCCTCGGGGGCAAGGGTGCCGGCCTGGCCGAGATGACGAACGCCGGGCTGCCGGTGCCACCCGGTTTCACCGTCACGACCGAGGCCTGCAATGCCTACTACGCTGCCGGCAAGGAGCTGCCGGAAGGACTCTGGGACGACATCGTCGCCCACATGAAGCAGGTCGAGGAGGAGGCCGGGAAGGGCTTGGGCGATCCGGCCAATCCGCTCCTCGTCAGCGTCCGATCCGGCGCCGCCTTCAGCATGCCGGGGATGATGGACACGGTCCTCAACCTGGGCCTCAACGAGGAGACGCTGCAGGGCCTGATCGATCTCACCGGCAATGACCGGTTCGCCTGGGACGCCTGGCGCCGCTTCATCGCGATGTTCGGGCGGATCGTGCTCGACATCCCCGGGGCCGAGTTCGACGAGCCGCTCGAGCAGCTGAAGTCAAACCGCGGTGTCAAGCTCGACACCGATCTGACCGCCGATGACCTGCACGGCCTGGCGGGCCGCTATCGCGAGATCGTGCAGGAGCACACCGGGGAACCGTTCCCGACCGATCCGTACCGGCAGCTCGAGCTGGCTGTGCGCGCCGTCTTCGACTCGTGGTTCGGCAAGCGCGCGCACGACTACCGCGAGTTCAACAAGATCCCGCACGACCTCGGCACTGCGGTGAACGTGGTCACGATGGTCTTCGGCAACATGGGCAGCGATTCCGGCACGGGGGTTGCGTTCACCCGCGACCCGAACACCGGCGAGAAGACGCTCTTCGGCGAGTACCTCACGAACGCCCAGGGCGAGGACGTCGTGGCTGGCATCCGCACGCCGGCCAAGATCAGCCAGATGCGCGACGAGCTGCCCGAGGTGTACGCCCAGTTCGAGGCGATCGCGGAGCGGCTGGAGCGCCACTACCGAGATGCGCAGGACCTCGAGTTCACCATCGAGCGCGGCACGCTCTACATGCTCCAGACCCGCTCGGCCAAGCGAACTGCCCCGGCCGCGGTGAAGATCGCGGTCGACATGGCCAATGAGGGGCTCCTATCCCGCGAGGAGGCGATCCAGCGGGTCGATCCCGCCCAGATCGTTCAGCTGCTCCTGCCCCGTTTCGACGAGGCCGCAAAGGGCCAGGCTCAGGACCGTTTCCTGGCGAAGGGCCTCAACGCGTCCCCTGGGGCCGCCACCGGACGCGCCGTCTTCGATCCCGACCGGGCGGTGGAGATGAAGGCGGCCGGAGATCCCGTGATCCTGGTCCGCATCGAGACGAGCCCCGACGATGTGCACGGCATGCTGGCCGCCCGCGGCGTCCTGACCGCACGTGGTGGTGCGACCTCGCACGCCGCCGTGGTGGCGCGCTCCATGGGCCTGCCCTGCGTGGCGGGCGCGGAGAGCCTGCGGATCGACTACCGCTCCAAGAGCATGCGCGCCGGCGAGAAGGTGGTGAGCGAGGGCGACATGATCAGCATCGACGGCACCACCGGCGAGATCTACGCCGGCGAGCTGCCGACCATCGAGGCTCGCTTCGAGGACGAGCACGACCTCGCGACGCTGCTAGGCTGGGCCGACGAGGTGCGCCGCCTGCAGGTCTGGGCCAACGCGGACTACCCGCGCGACGCGGAGCGGGCGCGCGCATTCGGCGCGCAGGGGATTGGCCTCTGCCGGACCGAGCACATGTTCTTCGAGCAGGATCGGCTGCCGACCGTTCAGCGCATGATCCTCGCCGCCAACCGCGCGACCGATGCGAAGCGTCGCAGTGCCGCCGGCGCCGACCTCTCAGCGGACGACGACGAGGCGATCGCCACCTTCGATGCTGCCTTGGCGGAGCTCGAACGCCTCCAGACCGATGACTTCGCGGGACTCTTCCGGGCGATGGACGGCCTGCCGGTCGTGATCCGTCTGATCGACCCACCGCTCCACGAGTTCCTGCCCTCGTATGACGAGCTGCTCGAAGAGGTGACGCGGCTCCGCACCCTGCTGAGCCAGTCATCGGTGACCGATGCAGTCGCCGAAACCGATGCGCCCGCGCTCCAACGCGGGCTGGCCAAGCTGTTCGGCGAGAAGGATGCTGCGCGAGCGATGCAGCTCATCGGACGACCGGGCAGGGCATCGGTCTCGGGGTCGGATCGGTCCGAGATGGAGTCAAGGCTCGCCGAGAAGGAAGAGCTGCTGGCGGCAGTCGCCGCGATGCGCGAGCAGAACCCGATGCTCGGCCTGCGTGGCTGCCGGCTGGGGCTGATGATCCCCGATATCGTCAAGATGCAGACTCGCGCCATTCTGGCCGGCGCGGCGCGCGCCACGGCCGAAGGAAGGAAGGCCCTGCCGGAGATCATGATCCCGCTGGTTGGCCACGTGAACGAGCTTGCCGAGACGAGGGCGATCCTGGAAGCCGAGGTGTCGCGCATTGTCGAGGCATCCGGTCAGCAGGTCGATTACAAGTTCGGCACCATGATCGAGGTTCCGCGCGGTGCACTCACCGCCGACGAGATTGCGCAGCACGCCGAGTTCTTCAGCTTTGGCACCAATGACCTGACGCAGATGACCTACGGCTTCTCGCGCGACGATGCCGAGGGCAAGTTCCTGCTGCAGTACGTGGACCGCAAGATCCTGCCGGAGAACCCGTTCCAGGTGCTTGACGCGACCGGCGTCGGCCAGCTGGTGCGGATGGGCGTCGAGAAGGGCCGCTCCACGCGGCCAGGGCTGAAGATCGGCATCTGCGGAGAGCACGGAGGAGACCCGGCCAGCATCACCTTCTGCCACCAGGTTGGTCTCGACTACGTCTCCTGCTCCCCCTTCCGCGTGCCCGTTGCCCGTCTGGCTGCCGCCCAAGCGGCGATCGCCTCCGCGGAGTCGCCCGACAAGTAGCCGCTAAGGTAGCGGAGGCGGCGTCGGCACCGGGGGCAGCGGGCATCCAAGATGCAGCGGATCGGGGAACGGGCCCATTGGGACTGAGGGGCACTGGTCCAGGGCGTCGGGGACTCCATCGCCGTCGCTATCCAGCAGTACCGGCGTTGGGACAGGTGTCGGCGGCGGAGTAACCACCGCAGGCGGCGGAGTAACCACCGCAGGCGGCGGAGTAACCACCGCAGGCGGCGGCGTAACCACAACCGGCGGGGGCGTGACACCCGGGACCGGCGGAGGGAGCGGAGGTGGGGTATCTATCGGCGTCACGCCGGGCACTGTGGGCGGTGGCGGCGCCCCGGGGAGCAGGCCCCCGCTGCCCGGCCCGGTGCCGGCAGACCCGGGTAGCGGGACCGTGATGAGGCCCCCAAAGAAGGTCGCGATGCCGCTGCCGGCGCTCGACGATCCGAGCTCGCCGCCACGGGTCGCGGCGGCGCGGTTCGAGTTGGGCGCGGAAGTCTGAGAAGACCCGGTCGAGCTCTGGTCGGCAGCTTGAATGGCAACGACCAGATCGGTGACCTCCCACCCCGTGGCCGGGCCAAACGGCCCGAACGCTTGCTGCGCGTCCGGGGCGCCGCCGACGAGGAATGCCGCGGGGCGGCTGACTCCCCAGGCCGTGACCGCTACGAGCAGAATCATCCCAACCGCTCGCTGCGCGGGCCGGTTCGCTGCGAGGGAGCGGGCGACCTTCGAAAGGCGGATCGATCCGCCGACGCGGAGCATCTCCGAAAGACGCATCACGGTGCGTTGTCTCGCTCTGATGTTCGAACGCAGCTCAATTCTGCAGAAAGCGTGCCCGACCAGGCGGCGACTGCGTCGAGACAGACTCTGCGCCAGGCTCGACGATTCCCGACCCGCCTCCAGGTGCGACGGCGGTAGCGCGGCGCGCCCGATATCGATTGCCGCAAGGGCATCGCGTGCGGCGACCAGCCTCAGGCATCGCTTACAGACCGTCGCGTGCAGCGCGCTATCGCGCGGCGGGTCGCCGATCGCGCCGCTCGCGAGCCACGATTCGAATGGTGCGTGGTGATCGGTCATGGCAGGGCCCTGTGAGCCGTTTCCCACACCCGCCGCATGATCTCGCCATCGCCGGGCAGAACGCCCGGAGCGCCTATCCTTTCGCAGGCTGTGGCGAATTCCCGCCGCGTGCGTGCGGCGAATTGCTGCAACCCGGCGGTCGACAAGCCAAGGATCAGTTCGGCATCGCGCTCGTCGAGCTGCTCGACGTCGAGGGCCACGATCGCGGCTCGTCCTCGTGGGCCCAGAGCGGCAAGGCCCACGAAAGCACGCCCATCGACACCGACGGCGGCAAGCGCGTCACGCTGCGCGTCGGGGTCTGGTCGGTGAGTCCAGATCGGTGACTTTCGAGCGTCCTTCACGACACGCGCGCGGAGCCACGCCGCGGCGCGCTCGGGATGGCGCAGGGACCGTGTCCTGCGCGCCCCAGCGGCGAGCGCCTCGCTAGCTATCTGGACAGCGCGGTTGCTGTCACCGAGCGTGACGAGCAGGGCAAACCCGTGGAGCCGCGCCCCGTGCAGCTCCCGGAAGGCGGCGCGCATTACGGCAACGTCTCGCGGGACGCTCAGCGACTGGGCGGAGGCGATGCTGGGCCCTCCCCGATGTGCGGACCAGTATGTTCAGACGGAGTTTAGTGGGGTCTGCAACAGGGCGCATCAGCCGATGCCGCGCTTGGCAACCTCTTGACAAACTGGTAAAATGAGTCCATCCCCTCCAGTACCCCCTTGACAAGCCGCTGCACAACGGCTGAGGTTGTCCACGCGCATGCCATCCGGCGTAGCCGCAGAGATCAAGTCGAAGCTTCCGGTGATCGAGGTCATCGGCGAGACGGTCGTGCTCAAACGGGCCGGCCTAGCCTACAAGGGTCTCTGCCCATTCCACCTCGAGAAGACCCCATCGTTCGTGGTCACTCCGGACCGCGAGACCTGGCACTGCTTCGGCTGCGGACAGGGAGGCGACATCTTCACCTTCCTCATGCAGCGTGATGGGCTCGACTTCCGAGAGGCGCTCACGCGGCTCGCCGAACGGGCGGGCGTTGAGCTCTCGGAGCGGACCGCACAGGAGGATCGGCGCCGGCGGCGCCTGCGCGAAGCGCTCGAGGCGGCGATCGGCTGGTATCGCGAGGTGCTGGTCCAGGCTCGCCAGGCCGAGGTGGCTCGGGCCTACCTGGCCGAGCGCGGGCTGAGCGGCGAAACACTCGAGCGCTTTTCGGTGGGCTACGCCCCGAACACGTGGGACGCCCTTACGCGTCGACTCCGGGCCAGAGGCTTCAGCGACGAGGAGCTTGTAAGTGCCGGATTGACGAGCAGCGGCCGCCGCGGGGCGATCGACCGCTTTCGCGGAAGGATCATCATCCCGATCCGCGACCAGTCGGCGCGCCCCATTGGCCTCGGCGGTCGCATCCTTCCGGGCGCCGAGGGTCCCAAATACCTGAACTCGCCCGCCACCCCACTCTTTGACAAGAGCCGCGCGCTGTTCGCCATCGACCTCGCCAAGACGGCCATCCGGCGCGAGAAGCTGGCCGTCATCGTGGAGGGCTACACGGATGTGATGGCCGCCCACCAGGCCGGCTTCGGCAACGTCGTCGCGTCGCTAGGGACGGCGCTGACCCGCGGTCAGATTGAGCTTGCGACCCGCTACGCCGATGCCGTCGCGCTGGCATACGATGTCGACCTCGCGGGGGAGGCGGCAACCCAGCGAGGCCTGCTCGAAGAGCTCGGCCCGGAAGCCGCCGTGAGCAAGGTCCGGGTCATCCGCATCCCGGCCGGCAAGGACCCGGACGAGCTGATCCGAACCGATCCGGCGGCGTGGCGAACGGCGGTCGCCGACGCCAAGCCGGTGATGGAATATTTCATCGAGCGCGCGGCCGCGGCGGCCGACCTGACCAGCATCTCGGGTCGGCACGAGGTCACGGACGCGGTGCTGCCGCTGCTGCAACGGGTCGGCGATCCGATCGAGCGCAACCTCTACCTCCAGCAGCTATCGAGGCTGGTGAACGTCGAGGAGCGGGTTCTGAGCGAGGCGATGGCCCGGGGACCGGCGCATCGGCCCTCGCGCACGCCAGCCGGCAACGAGGCCGCAGCGCCTGCACCTCCGCTCGCTCCACTCGAGGCGCTCGCGCTCCAGATTCTGCTGCGCCACCCCGTCTGCATCGACGAGCTTCCCGGAGCGGGGGAGCCGCTGCCATTTCGGGATGCGGTGGCGCTGGCGCTGGTCGAGGCGTGGCTTGACCAGCTCCGCTCCGACCCGTCCGGTGGAGACCGTGCCGCGTGGGCGCAAACACTCGACCCGGCGACCGCGGAAGTGGCGCACGACTTGCTCGCCCGCGCGGATGGGGGCCCAGAGCTCGGCGAGGAGCGAGCGCGGAACGCGTTGCGCGTCGCGCTGCTGCGCCTGCGTGTCGAGCGGCTCGACGAGGCGATGAGAGACGGCCAGCTCCTGCTCGAGGGGGCGCAACGAGAGGGAGATCGGGAACGGTTGGAGGAGATCGAGCAACGAATCAACCTGCTCGGCCGTGAGAAGGCCGAGACGACCAGAGCGATGCACGAGCCGGCCATGACGGCCGGAGCGAGGAGGACCTGAGCGTGGCGACGAGCACGACCCGGAAGCGCGTCAAGGCGGATGAGCCGGAGAAGCCGGCGCCGCCCAGGACGCCGCAGAAGACGCAGAACAAGACAGTCCGCGCCCCGGCGCGGCAGCAGAAGGCCGAGGCACCCGCCCGACCGCGACCCAAGAAGGCGGCGGAGGGTGAGGAGGGCCGTGCGCTGGCGCAGCTCCTGACCAGGGCGAAGGCGGACGGCTTCATCACCCATGACCAGATCCTCACGGCCATGCCACAGCCGGAGGCAAACCTCGCCGCGATCGAGGAGCTGTACGCGAAGGCCGAAGAGCGCGGCATCGAGGTGCTGGACGCCGAGAACAACCCCACCCTCCTCGCGGAGCCCGAGGCGGAAGCGGGCGAGCGCCCGAGCCTGGGCCGAACGAAGCGCGAGGCGGAAGAGGATCTCGAGGCCCTGGCCGCCGACCTGATCGGTATCGACGATCCGGTTCGCATGTATCTCAAGGAGATCGGCAAGGTCGCGCTTCTCACCGCCGAGGAGGAGGTGGTGCTGGCGAAGGCGATTGAGCTCGGCGAGCTCGCGGTGGAGGACCCGGCGCGCGCCCTCGTCAATCTCTTCACGTGGGTCACCCTCGAGACGGAGCCCAAGGCCCGCAGCATGGCCGCCATGCGCGCCTTCGACCTCCCCAAGGAGTCGCCGCACGTCACGCGCGAGGCGATCGACTGGTGGTTCGGCCGCAAGCGGGGGACGATCGAGCCACCCGCCATCAAGCTCGCCAAGGCGCGCCGTGCACCGGACCTGGACGACACTGCCCGGACCCGCATCATGGAGGCCGAGTCGATCCTCAAGGTGCTCGCGTCGGATCCCTCGCAGGGGCTGAAGGATGCGGTCCTCTTCGGGGCCACGTACGGGTTCAAGGCGATCGATCATGCCGGCGCCGCCGAGCTGTACGAGCTCGAGCGCTGGGCTCGGGAGACGGCGCAGCAGATCGTGCGCGAGTACATCGAATCGGGCAACGACGCCGGCTACCTGAAGGAGCTGGGCCACGACCCGGAGGTCGCCCCGGACGTGCCGCTCGAGAAGCGGTCCGGGCGCCTGGTCGAGCAGAGCGTCGACGCGCGCAAGCGCCTGACCGAGGCGAACCTGCGCCTCGTGGTCAGCATCGCCAAGAAGTACATCGGCCGGGGCATGAGCTTCCTTGACCTCATCCAGGAGGGCAATATCGGACTGATCCGGGCGGTCGAGAAGTTCGACTACGAAAAGGGCTTCAAGTTCAGCACCTACGCGACGTGGTGGATCCGCCAGGCGATTACCCGAGCCATCGCCGATCAGGCACGCACCATCCGCATCCCGGTGCATATGGTGGAGACGATCAACCGGCTGATCAGGGTCAGCCGCACCCTCCTCCAGGAGCTTGGCCGCGAGCCTTCAGTGGAGGAGATCGCCAGGCGCATGAGCCGCGACGAGATCGTGCGCGAGCTGCGAGACAAGCTCCAGCGTGAGCCCACCGCCAGCGAGGTCGATGAGCGCGAGTCGCAGGGTCCCCAGACGGTCAGCCCGGAGAAGGTGCGGGAGATCATGAAGGTCTCCCAGGAGCCGGTGAGCCTCGAGACCCCGATCGGCGAGGAGGAGGACAGCCATCTCGGCGACTTCATCCCCGACCTCGCCAGCGTGGCCCCCGCCGACGCGGCAAGCCATCAGCTGCTGAAGGAGCAGGTGGAGGGGGTGCTCGACTCGCTGACCCCGAGAGAACGACGCGTCCTGCAGCTGCGCTTCGGGCTGGAGGATGGTCGCAGCCGAACCCTCGAAGAGGTGGGCCGCGACTTCAACGTGACCCGGGAGCGGATTCGCCAGATCGAGGCCAAGGCGCTGCGCAAGCTGCGCCATCCAAGCCGCTCACGGAAGCTCAAGGACTATCTCGAGTAAGGCGTTCTGAGCCTACCGCGATTCGTACCAACGGAGGACCCGCAGCGCGCGCAGCGTGTTCCACCGGCTGGGCCGACCATCGCCGTCCTCGAGCGCGAAGTGGACCGCGCCGGGATGGGTGTTTTCCAGAAGCCAGGTGCCGCCAGGCTGCTGCTTGGATCGGAGCAAGTCAATCGCTTCGTCCGCGCGCGGGTCCGGCGGGCCCCCGGCCGCCCGGAAGTACTCCAGAGCACGTAGCAGGTCGTAGTGCCAGCGGGTCGGAAACGAGAATTGCAGCCAGGCGGGGTCGACGACGGCGCCGGTGCTCTTACGCCGGAACAATTTCCGTTCGAGGAGGTACTCCCCGCCCCGGCGGCGTGCCGCGATGGATTTCGCCGAGCCGCCGGTTGCCCGCTCGTGGGCCAACAGCCCTTCCAGAACTCTGATCGTGGTGTGGAAGGAAGAGCGAACCGAACCGTTCTCCACCTCGCAGTTCCACCCTCCGTCCTCGAGCTGCTCACCGAGTAGCCGGGCGAGCACGCGATCGACATCTTGATCGAAGTAGGCACCCAGCACGAGGACCATACCGTTGAGGCACGGCTCGACCTCGCCGGCAAAGAACGGCTGGCCGGCGTGCTCCCAGCGGCAGTGCTCTCGGACCTGCGCCACCGCCCGGCGCACCTTGTCGGGGTGGAGGTCGACACCGAAGTCGTGGAGGGCGACGAGACTGTATGCCGTGGCGGTCCAGGGCTGGCCCTTGGGCTGCTCGCCGTTACCGGATTTAGCCCTCTGCCCGGGGAATAACGCGCCTCCCTCCCACTGGCCGTCGTCGCCTTGCAAGGCCAGCAGCCGGGCACCCCACCCTTCGGTCGCGACGCGGGCGCGCTCCGCCGCAACGATTTCTGCCGGCGCGTCCGCAAGATCGCGCAACACCTGCCAGCGGATGGCGGGGTCGGAGTCGAGCAGCCAGTCGAGCAGGGTCACGGGCCGAGTCTAGCGGCCCAGGCGTGGCCGCTGGGGAGGTGGCGCGAGGGGGGCTCCGCTCGGCCTGAGCACGGTCACCGGTGCCAAGGTTGGCGATAATCTCGCGTAGGACCGATGCCGGGGTGGCGGTCTTTGACCGCCTCTTAGTCGCGGCGCTATGATCGGGCAACCCCAGGCGGACTTACCGATGGTCTGCACGCGTTCCGGCGTAGCTCAGTGGTAGAGCGGGCGGCTGTTAACCGCTTGGTCGTAGGTTCGAATCCTACCGCCGGAGCCACTCTGTTACTGAATCCGACCGGTTAGAGCCGGTCGGTGGTTCCTTCGGTCGCCACGGCGTGCGCCTCGTCAGCGTCGACCTGACAGGCTACGTGCGTTCGACCCGCTCGATCTCGAACTCGGCTTCGTCACCGACGCCGAGACCCGCTGCTGCGAGCATCTTCTTGCTGACGCTGAGCGCGAGTCGACCGCCGCCAGCGGGCATCGTGCTCGAGATAAAGTTTGCGCCGTCTAGCGTGCCCTTCACCCGCATCTGCTTGAGCCCGCCCAGCATGGCCGCGATGTCGGCGGGGACGTCAACGACTGCGAGGCCCGCATCCCGCTCGGGTCGCCAGTAACGGACCCGCCCACTGAAGCTTCGCCGACCCACGTTCGACCTCCTCCGCGACGCCGCTTGCCCCAGATTAGCCAAGCCTGCCTGGACCGGGAACTCTCTGTTCGAACGGAGCGGCGAGCTGGTGCCGGACCTGATCCGGCAGAACCTCGTCGACGAGGACCGGCTGATGATCCATCCGATCGTG
>JALYTG010000072.1 GCA_030854405.1 Chloroflexota bacterium
GTACCGCCTCGCGTCGCCTCGACCGCGGACAAGGCGGCTGGACGGTGGGGATCCTGGTGCAGGCCAACTACGGTCGCCGCGAGCTGCTGCGCATCGATGGTGTGCCGGTCGGCAGGGAGATCCCGCGCGACGAGCTGCCTAGCCCCTGGGATCAGCTGGACGCCATCAGGCGCGGCGCTGATGGCTCAGGTGCTGGGGGCGGCTCGATCATCGTGGTTGTGGCCACCGACGCGCCGCTTCTTCCGCACCAGTGCGCCCGGCTTGCGCAGCGCCCGTCGCTAGCCCTAGGCCGGATGGGAAGCTACGCATCGCACAGCTCCGGCGATCTGTTCATCGCCTTCGCCACCGGCAACCGCGACGTCTCGGCCAGGGCGGGGGAGAGCGATCCGCGGCTGGTCGCCAGCGTCAGCATGGTCGTCGACGCGCAGATCGACCCCCTCTTCGAGGCGACCGTCGAGGCAACCGAGGAGGCGATCGTCAACGCCCTCCTCGCGGCGGAGACGATGACCGGGCGTGACGGGGTGACCGCCCACGCCCTGCCGCACGACCGGCTGCGCGAGGTGATGGAGCGTTACGGTCGGCTATAGGCCCATCGCTGACCGGATCGCGCCCAGCTCAGCCGGCACCGAGGTCATCGAGCCCTCCTCGCCGGCCATGATGTCGGGATCCTTCAGCCCATGGCCGGTCAGCACGCAGACCACCATGTCAAACCGATCCAGCCGTCGCTCGCTCGCCAGGCGTCGCACGCCCGCCACGCCGGCCGCAGAGGCGGGCTCGCAGAAGATCCCCTCCAGTGTGGCGATCGCCCGCTGGGCGTCGAGGATCTCGTCGTCGGCAACGGCTTCGATCAGGCCCCCCGATTCGTCCCGCGCCGCGATGGCTCCTTGCCACGACGCCGGGTTCCCGATCCTGATGGCGGTCGCTACCGTCTCAGGTCGTTCGACGGGGGCGCCGCGCACGATAGGCGCAGCGCCATCGGCCTGGAACCCGAGCATCCGCGGCCGTGAGCCGGCGGGCAGACAGCGGTTGAAGGCGCGCCAGTAGGCGGTGATGTTGCCGGCGTTGCCGACCGGCAGGGCCAGCGCGTCCGGGGCTCGACCGAGCGCGTCGACGATCTCGAACGCACCGGTCTGCTGGCCCTCCAGCCGGTCGGGGTTGATCGAGTTGACCACCACGGCGAGCCCGGCGTCGCCCAGCTGACGGACGACCGCCAGCGCAGCGTCGAAGTTGCCGTCGACCGTCACGAGCCGCGCTCCGGCCGCGACCGCCTGCGCGAGCTTGCCGCGGGCCACCTTGCCGGCGGGCAGGACCACGAAACACGGGATCCCGGCCGCGGCGGCGTATGCCGCGGCGGAGGCGGAGGTATTGCCGGTCGAGGCACAGACCACGGCCCGGGCGCCTGCGCCGGCTGCGCGGTTGAGCGCCAGGACCATGCCGCGGTCCTTGAACGATCCGGTCGGATTCGTGCCCTCGAACTTGAGGAAGAGCCGATCGAGCCCGAGCTCGCCGCCCAATCGCCGCGCATGAATGAGCGGAGTTCCACCCTCGCCGAGCGTGATGGGGAACGCCTCACCCTCGCGCGCGACCAGGTCGCGATAACGCTCGAGAAGGGAGATCGGAGCGGGCATGCGGGCGAGTATAGGTTGCGCCTTCGGGCAGCCGTCCAGGAGCCAGGCCCCCAGGTCAGGCCTCGTCGCCGAAGTGGCGCACCCTGCCCAGGAGGTCAGCGCGAGGCCGGCCGGCATCGGCCGCGACCCAGCCGACCAGCCCGGGCCTGCGCCCGAAGAGGACGAGGCTGTGCTCGGCGCGTGCACGCGCGGGGACGAGCCCGCCGCTCACCCGCCATCCGCTCGGCACGCCACGTTTGAGCGCCGCGGAGGGCGCGCGCAGTGCCTGGTTGCCCGCTGCGCGCAGGCGGCTCGCCTCGGTCTGGCAGGCCGCGTAGGAGTCGAGGTCGCCGACAAGCACCTGCGTGGCCAGCCGCGGACGAGCAAAGCGCTGGTCATCGGGAACCTCGATCGCCCAGATGGTGCGCTCGATCCCGGCAAGGTCGGCCTCGTCGCGGATCTCCTCATGACGCAGGAACTCGGCCCACGCGCCGTCCGGTGTCTCGGCCAGGTAATGCGCCGGGCCCTGTCCCTCAGCATGCCACCTGGCCGCGGGCTGGCCCGCATCCTCCCAGAGGAAAGGGGCCGATGAGTCCGCGTGACGGAAGCAGATCACGTGGCGGGCGAGGCAGCCAGCGCGCGCGCGAGGGCCGTGACCCTGGCAGGGTCGGGATCGGCCGGATCCCAGTCACCCGCAAGCAGCTCTTGCGGAGCCCTGCCATCGAGCTGGGTGCGGCGGCGCTCGAACCAGCGACGGACGCCCGATGCGTTGTATGCACCACGCAGGTAGCTGACCACGATGGCAAGGGCATGGGCACGCTGAGCGATATCGTCGGGCACGCGACGGCTGCCCGCCAGGTACCGGCGCAGGGACGGCTCCGATGTGCCCACCAGCGCGGCGATGCGCTCACGCCCGAGGATCTCGCCGAGCGAGCGAAGCTCGGACTGCGGCAGCGGCGATTCCTTCATCGCCGCCAGCAGGCCGTCGAGCGCCTTCCGGATCTCGACCATCGACAGATGGCCGTCGCCGCTGAGCGTCGCCGCCGATGCCGCACCGATCCCGTGCTCGGCGATCTGGTCCGCGACCTCCGCCAACTGGCTGTAGCCGAGACGGCCGCTCGCCGTCGGGGCGAGGCCCATCGCCTCGGCGAGCCGTAGCACCTCGACTCCCCGGCTCGCGACAGCGGGCGTCATGCGCCGCGTGGATCGAATGTGGATCATCGCCATGATCCGAAGTGTAACCGCGCCTCCCCGGCGCGGTCAAGCGCGTGGTGCGACGCTAGCGGCCGAGCGCCTCGTGAACGATGCGCGCCTGCTCGGCCTGATGGGCGACCGGGTAACCCTCGGCCGGGCGCGAGCGTTCGGGGCGAGAGATGTCGCCCATCGGGATCTTGTACGGCACCAGGTGGCGAAGCTTGGGGAGCACGAACTTCCGCGCGCCCATGTTACGCGGCTCCTCCTGGACCCAGGCGAAGCTCTCGATCTTTGGATAGCGCTCCAGCAGGTGCGCGAGCTCCTCGCTCGGGAACGGGTAGAGGCGCTCGACGCGAATGATCGCCACGTCCGAGGCCTGCTCCAGCTCCGGCGAGAGGACGAGGTCGTAGTAGATCTTGCCGCTGCACAGCAGCAGCCGACGCACCCGTCTGGCCGCGTCGGCCGCCGCGAAACGGGGATCGTCGAGCACCGCGTGGAAGGCGCCATCGGTCAGATCCGAGAACGAGGAGGCGGCCTGGGGCAGCCGCAGCAGGGACTTTGGGGTCATCACCACCAACGGCCGCAGCTCGTGGTGGCGAGCCTGGCGGCGCAGGAGGTGGAAGTACTGCGCCGGACTGGTCGGGTAGACGACCCGGATATTGCCCTCGGCACCCAGCGCCAGGAAGCGCTCAAGGCGCGCCGATGAATGCTCCGGCCCTGAGCCCTCGTAGCCGTGCGGCAGGAGCAGCGTGAGGCGCGACGTCTGGCGCCACTTGGCGAGGCCCGCGATCAGGAACTGGTCGATGATGATCTCGGCCCCGTTGACGAAGTCGCCGTACTGGGCCTCCCACACGACCAGGGCGCCGGGAGCCGTCACCGCGTAGCCGTACTCGAAGCCGAGGCACGCGTACTCGCTCAGTGGCGAGTTGTGCAGCTCGAACGCTGCCTGCGCGCCGCCGACCGCCCGGACGGGCGTGTAGGCATCGCCGGTCTCCACGTCGTGCCAGGCCTGGTGCCGCTGGCTGAAGGTCCCGCGCACGCTGTCCTGGCCGGTCAGCCGGATCGGTGTCCCCTCGACCAGGAGGGAGGCGAAGGCGAGTGACTCGGCATGGCCCCAGTCCACGTGCGGCTCGCTGGCGTCGAGCGCGGCAAGCCGGCGCTCGAGCTGCTTGCTGAGCTTGGGGTGGATGTTGAAGCCCTCGGGGACGCGATGCAGCTCTTCATTGAGCCGTCGCAGGAGATCCGCGGCGACCGCAGTGGTCGGCTCTTCAACCTTTTCGGGTAGGAGCTGCTCGGAGCCGCGGTCAAGCTCGCCCTCGCCGGTCTCGGTCCCCTTGCGGAGCGCCGCCTGGCGCGCGGTCATCTGGCGGTTAGCGGCTTTGACCTGTTCCTCCGCCGCCTCGCGGGTGATGATGCCGGCGTCGACGAGCACAGCGCGGTAGATCTCGCCTACAGTCGGATGCTCCGCGATCTTGGCGTACATCCGCGGCTGGGTATAGGACGGCTCGTCGCCCTCGTTGTGCCCGTATCGGCGGTAGCCGATCAGGTCGATCACCACGTCGCCACCGAAGCGCTCCCGGTAGAGCATGGCCAGCCGCGCGGCGGCCAGACAGGCTTCCGGATCGTCCGAGTTGACGTGGACGATCGGGGCGTCGAACCCCTTGGCCAGGTCAGACGAGTAGTCGGTCGAGCGCGCGTCGCGGGCATCGGTCGTGAAGCCAACCTGGTTGTTGGCGATGATGTGGACGGTCCCGCCGGTCGCGTAGCCGGGCAGGCGGGCCAGGTTAAAGGTCTCCGCCACCACTCCCTGCGCGGCGAACGCCGCGTCGCCGTGAATCAGGACCGGCAGCGTGACGGTGTGGTCGACGCGCGGCTCCGGCCGGGAACGATCGGTCTGCTCCGCGCGGGCGCGACCCTCGACCACCGGGTCGACCGCCTCGAGGTGGCTCGGGTTGGGCGCCACCGCCACGCGGACCTCGTTGTCGGCCTGCGTGCGGTAGATCCCCTCCGCGCCGAGGTGGTACTTCACATCGTCGAGGCCGCCCTTCGGGGCGAGGGCATCGGTCCCGGCGCGTCCGGCCTCGAACTCGGAGAGGATCGCCTCGTAGCTGACTCCCACGATGTGGGCGAGCACGTTGAGCCGTCCACGGTGCGCCATGCCGATCACGACCTGCCACGTTCCGCCGTCGCCCGCGTCGTTGATGATGAGGTCGAGCATAGGGATCATCGTGTCGAGGCCCTCGAGGCTGAACCGCTTCTGGCCCAGGTAGGCCTTGTGCAGGAAGCGCTCGAGGTTCTCGACACTGATCAGGCGGGCATGCAGGGCGCGACGCTCGTCGTCGGTGAGTGGCTGGCGATGCTCGCCGGACTCGATCACCTGGCGCAGCCAGACGCGCTGCTCATGGCTGCCGATGTGCTCGACCTCGTAGGCGATCGTGCCGCAGTAGGTCTCCTTCAAGTGCGGGAGTGCCTCGGCCAGCGTGTCGCCGGGGACGTAGATGCGCAGCAGCTCGGCGGGGATGCGCGCCATATTCTCGGGCGTCAGGCCCAGCGGGCCTGGGTCGAGCGCGGGATCGCCGGGAGGCTGGCTGCCGAGCGGGTCGAGGTGGGCGGCGGTGTGGCCGAAATGACGGTAGGCCTTGACCAGCGCCATTGCCGCGGCGACCGCCTTGAGGTCCTCATAGCCCACAACGCGCTGCCCCGATGCGGCCGCCTCGGGAGTTGGCGCGCCCGCGGCCTCCGCCGCCGATACCTCGCCCGCGCCGAGTGCCCCAAACAGCTCCTCGTAGAACCGGTCGCTCCCGGTGAGTAGAGCCTCGATGCGCCGCAGGAAGGCGCCCGACTCAGCGCCCTGGATGATCCGGTGGTCGTAGGTGGAGGTGATCGTCATGAGGCGAGGTTCTCCGACACCGCGGATGGCGCCGGTGGCGACGATGGTCCCCTGGCCTGGCATCAGGCGCGGCACGCTGGCGGTCGTTCCGAGGGTGCCCGGATTCGTCAATGTGATGGTCGCGCCGGCGAAGTCGTCGGGGCCCAGCTTGTTGCTACGCGCATTCTCGACCAGCTCCTCGTAGCGCGCATGGAACTGGGCGAAGTCCATGCTGTCGGCGCCCTTGATGACGGGGACGACCAGGAAGCGGCTCCCGTCGGCGCGCTCCACGTCGACCGCCAGCCCGAGGTTCACGCTGGCGGGATCGACCCGATACGCCTGGCCGTCGGCCTCGGCGAAGTAGTGAGTCATGCTTCGCCGCTCACCGGCCGCTCGGACGATGGCCCAGCCGATCAGGTGCGTGAAGCTGACTTTCCGCGGGGCTACCTGCGTGTTGAGCTCCTTGCGGCGGCTCTCCAGCACGGAGACACCGACGTCGCGGAACGAGGTCGCTGTCGGCACCACCAGGCTGGCGGTCATGTTCTGCGCCAGGCGTGCGGCGGGGCCCTTGATGGGAGTCGCTCCGGCGGGAATCGGCCTTGCGTCGGCCTGCCCGTTGCCGGCGCTGGGCGGGACCGTGGGCGCTACAGGCTCGAATCCACCCGCGCCCGACTCAAAGAGGGTCCGCCATTCGGGGTCGACCGAGGCGGGATCGCGTCGGTACTGCGCGTACAGCTCGGCGACATAGCCGGCGTTCACGCTCTCGAGAGCGCGCTCGATGCTCGATGTCTCTTCAGGCTCATGGGGTGGCATGGTGGTCTAAGGATACGGCCGCCCGGCACGCAGTGGCTCCAGTCTCGCCGCGATCGCAGCGGGCCACGCGGTAGCATCGAGCGATGGATCTCAATGCCGACCTGGGGGAGAGCTTCGGGACCTGGCGGCTCGGCGACGACGAGGCGCTCGTCCAGCACCTGACTAGCGCCAACCTCGCCTGCGGCTTTCATGCCGGCGACTTCCGGGTGATGGAGGCGACCGTGGCGCTCTGCGAGCGAGCCGGCGTTGCGGTCGGCGCGCAGCCGGGCTACCCGGACCTGCTCGGCTTCGGCCGCCGGCCGATGCCCTTCACGCCCGACGAGGTCGAGTCCCTGGTGCGCTACCAGATCGGTGCCCTGGAGGGCTTCTGCCGCGCGCACGGGGTCGAGATGCAGCACGTCAAGGCTCACGGCGCGCTCTACAACCAGGCCGCCGGCGACGCGGCGCTGGCCGGCGCCATCGCACGCGCGGTCTCCCGCTTCAGCCGCGAGCTGCTGCTGCTCGGGCTGGCAGGCTCCGAGCCGATGGCCAGCGCTGCCGCCGACAATGGGCTCCGCTTTGTGCCAGAGGCGTTCGCCGATCGGCGCTACCTGGCCGACGGCTCGCTGCAGCCTCGCGCGGAAGTCGGCTCGGTGGTAACCGACCCGCGCGCTGCCGCCGCTCAGGCACTCGCGATCGTCAATGGAAGCGTGACGGCGGTCGATGGCAGCAGCGTGTCGGTCGCCGCCGAGAGCATCTGCTGCCACGGCGACACGCCGGGTGCGGTGGCGATCGCAGCGGCCGTGCGCGAGGCGCTGACCGATGCGGGCGTGACCCTGGCAGCCTTTGGCGCGTGATTCAGCCGTTCGGCGAAGCGGCGCTCCTGGTGGAGGTCGGGGACTGGCAGCGGTCGCACGCACTGCTGGCGGCCCTCGACCACGAGCCGATCGTCGGGGTTGTCGACCTCGTGCCGGGGATGGCGACGCTGCTGGTGGAGCTCGACCCGTCTGCCAACCTGGAAATCGCTGCCGCTGAGCTCGAGCGGCGGCTCGCGAATCTGCCCGGTGAGGCGCCGAGCGGCCGGGAGCGGGTCATCCCGACGTGCTACGGCGGAGAGTTCGGCCTCGATCTCGACGACGTCGCGCGACTGACGGGGCTGAGCTCGGACGAGGTCGTCGCGTCGCACGCCTCCGCGCCGCGCCGCGTGCACCTAATCGGCTTTGCGCCGGGCTTCGCCTACATCGGCGATCTGCCTGAGGCGCTGCGGGTGCCCCGTCTGGAGACGCCGCGGACGACGACTCCGCCCGGCTCGGTGGCCGTCGCCGGTCGTCAGACCGGGATCTATCCGGCGGCGCTCCCCGGTGGCTGGCGGGTGATCGGCCGCACGCCGATCAGGCTCTTCGACCCGCACCGAGATCCGCCCGCCTATCTCGCACCGGGCGATCTGGTCCGCTTCCAGCCGATCCTGCCGACGGCATTGCAGGCACACGCCGGTATCCCGGCCGATTGGCCGGGGCGGCAGGAGCCGGATTCCCATCCGTCCGAGCCTTCGCGCGTGCAGATCGAGGTCCTCGATGGCGGCCTACTGACGACCGTTCAGGACGCAACTGGGCGGCCCGGTTGGCGGCGATACGGGGTACAGGCGGCGGGAGCCGCCGATCGGTCAGCTGCTCTGCTCGCCAATCGTCTGGCGGGCAACCCTGACGCGGCGGCCGTGCTCGAGGTCACCTTCCTCGGCCCAAGCCTGCGAATCTCGGCCCCGGTGCATGTCGGACTCGCCGGCGCGGACCTGGGTGCCACGCTCGACGGCAGGCCGCTGCCGCCGGGCAGCTCCGGCAGCGGTCGGCTGATCTCCTTCGGGGAGCGGCGTAGCGGCGCGCGCGCATACGTGGCCATCGCCGGCGGGATCGATGTGGAGCGGGTCCTCGGCTCGCCCTCCACCGACCTTCGATCGGGATTCGGCGGCCTCGCGGGGCGGGCCCTTCGAGCCGGTGATCGGCTGGATATCGGCACTGCGAGCGGGGCCTCTCGCGCTGCCACGGGCCGCGCGGCGACGGGCCCGATCCGGATCATGCCGGGGCCGCACCTCGACCGGTTTGCGCCCGGAATCCTTGATCGCCTCTGCGAGACCGCCTGGACGGTGGCGTCGCAGGCCGATCGGATGGGCTATCGGCTCGACGGACCTGCGGTCGAGCACAACGGAACCCCAGAGGTGCCTTCCGTGGGCCTGCCGCTCGGCGCCGTCCAGGTGCCGCCCGACGGGCGCCCAATCATCATGCTCGTCGACCGCCCGGTGACCGGCGGCTATCCCGTGATCGGATGCGTTCCGGCGGCCGACGTCTGCCGGGTGGCGCAACTGCTCCCGGGTGATCCGCTGCGCTTCGCGCGGATGGGAATCGGTGAGGCGATGACGCTGGATGCGGACGCCGCCTGGGCGGGTGCGCTCGAGTAGACGCCGATGTCACGCGAGGATCTGGCGCAGGGTCTCCACGCTGACGTTACGTCCGGTGATCACGACAGCGACGCTCAGGCCGCACAGCGAGGCGAGCTGACGGCTGCGCAGCGCGGCGATCCCCAGCACCGCGCTACCCTCCAGCAGGAGATGCGGCACGTCGAGCGCCCAGCGCATCGCGTCGGCGATCGGCTCCTCGTCGACGATTGCCATCTCGTCCACGAGCTGCCGGCACATCTTCCAGGTGACGCTGTCGCGCTCGATATTGCCGGCGACACCGTCGGCGAGCGTCGGGGCTATCGGCATCGGCTTGGTGCCGCCGGACTCGAGGTAGGCATACATCGGTGGGCTGGCGGCCGGCTGAATTCCCACCAGGCGAAGGCTCGGCTTGATCGCTTTCGCCCACAGGCCGATGCCGGCGACCAAGCCTCCGCCGCCGACGGGCACCACGATGGCCTCGCACTCGGGCCAGTCCTCAAGGATCTCGACGCCCACGGTCGCCTGGCCCGCGATCACATCCGCGTCGTTGTAGGGCGAGACGTAGACGGCCTGACCGGCCTCGTCCCGGCGGCGAGCCTCGGCCTCGGCGTCGTCGCTGTCGCGGCCGAAGATCTCGACCGTGATGCTGTCGGTCTCCAGGGCGCGCAGTCGCTCCAGCTTTGCCGGCAAGACCGACGCGCCCACGAGGATGGTGACCCCCACGCCATAGCGAGCGGCCGCGGCGGCGACGGCGATCCCATGGTTGCCGCTGCTGGCCGTGACGAGGCGAACGTCTCGTCGCTGGGCGGCGACCAGGGCGATCTTGTTATGGGCGCCCCTCGTCTTGAAGGCCCCGGTCGGCTGCGCGTTCTCGAGCTTCAGCCGCACCTCGGCCGCGCCCGATTCATCGGCGAGCGGCGGCGACGGCTCGAGCGGGGTGCGCAATGCGATTCCCCGCAGGCGCGCCGTGGCCGCAAGGACATCGGCCAGCAGCGGGTAGCGGGGCATGCACCGGAGTCTACGAGGCTCTGGCTAGATCGCCCGGGCCTACGGCGGGTCACTCGTCGCACCGCGGGTCCGGCGATCGACGTCGCCGAGGCAAATCCGCCGCCAATACCACGACAGTTCGTGGTGGCTGCTGCTCCGACGGCCCTGCCCGGTGGCTCAGCTAGTTACCACCAGCAGCGGGTCGTTGACACCCTCGCGGCTGTGGAACTGGGCGACGTCGCTGTTCTCGCCCAGCAGCGCGAAGCTGTAGGTGCCGTTGCCGGTCACGTAGCGGCTGACATCGATATCCACG
>JALYTG010000073.1 GCA_030854405.1 Chloroflexota bacterium
TGCGGAGCCAGCAACCCGATCGGCATGAGGCTGCATATCGAGCTCTCCGACGGCGCCGCACGGACCGAATGGGTGGTCGGCGATGACTATGTGGGCTGGAGTGACAAGCTGCATGGGGGAATCATCGCGACTCTTCTGGACGAGGTGATGGCCTGGGCCCCCTCAAGCTTTGACTCATGGGCGGTCACCGCCGAAATGAGCGTCCGCTACCGCGCCTCGGCCAGCCCAGGCGAACGGCTGACGGCGAGCGCCCGGGTCGCCCGCCGACGCCGGCGCATCTACGAGGTCGTGGGCGAGGTGCGCGGACCTGATGGCCGGCTGATCGCCGAGGGCCGAGGGCGCTACCTCGGGGCAACCCCGTCCGAGAAGGCAGCCCTCAAGGACCGCTACGGATCTCCACCGGGCACGCGCGGTGAGTAAACCTCGACATGGTGCGCGCTATGCGACATATGCGACATCTCCGACAGTCGGCTAGGCGGAACCCGAGTGGATAGCGATCGGATCGGAAGGATCCGCCCCGTGGCGCTCGAGGACGAGATGCGTTCGTCCTACATCGACTACGCGATGAGCGTGATCGTGAGCCGCGCCCTGCCGGACGTGCGCGACGGCCTGAAGCCAGTGCATCGGCGAATCCTCTACACGATGCACGAGATGGGACTGCGATCCACCGCCGCGTACCGGAAGTCGGCCGGAATCGTGGGCGAGACGATGGCCAAGTATCACCCTCACGGCGATCTCGCTCTCTATGACACGCTGGTCCGCATGGCTCAGGACTTCAGCCTTCGGTATCCGTTGGTCGATGGCCAGGGCAATTTCGGATCGGTCGACGGAGACCCCGCCGCAGCGCCGCGCTACACCGAGGCCCGGCTCGCGGCGATCGCCGACGAGCTGCTGGTGGACATCGATAGGGAGACTGTCGACTTCGTTGACAACTACGACGGCCGGCTGCGCCAGCCGACCGTCCTGCCCGCGCGCCTGCCGAACCTGCTCGTGAACGGGTCGTCCGGGATCGCCGTCGGGATGGCGACCAACATTCCGCCCCACAACCTGAACGAGGTGTGCGAGGCGATCCAGCAGCTGATCGACAACCCCGAGATGACCGGCACCGAGCTCGCGGAGCATGTCCAGGGTCCCGACTTCCCAACCGGCGGCACCATCTTCCGGTACGAGGACCAGCGGAACAGCGTTACGGGCGAGCGCGAGCGGGTGGACGCCATCCGGCAGATGTACGCGACGGGCCGAGGTCGCGTGGTCATCCGGGCGCAGGTCGCGTTCGAGGAGGTCCGCGCCGGCAAGATGGCGGTGGTGGTCACCGAGCTGCCGTACCAGGTCAACAAGACGAGCCTGATCGAGAAGATGGCCGACCTCGTGGCGTCGAAGCGCATCACGGACGTTAGCGACATTCGCGACGAAAGCGACCGCGACGGGATGCGGATCGTTGTCGAGGTGAAGCGCGACGGCTCCCCGCACACGGTCATGCAGCAGCTCTTCAAGCACACCCAGCTGCAGACGAGCTTCAGCGCGAACATCCTTGCCCTGGTCGACGGTCAGCCGCAGACGCTCGGCCTGAAGCCGCTGCTCCAGCACTACATCACCTATCGCCGCGACGTGGTTCGGCGTCGGACCGAGTTCGACCTCGCGCGAGCGCAGGAGCGCGCCCACATCCTCGAAGGGCTCAAGGTCGCCCTCGACAACCTTGACGAGGTGATCAAGACGATCCGCGCGGCGGCCGACGTCGATGCGGCGCGCACCGAGCTGATGAAGCGGTTCGGGCTCTCCGAGCCGCAGGCCAATGCCATTCTCGAGATGCAGCTGCGACGGCTGGCCGCTCTCGAGCGCAAGAAGATCGAGGATGAGTACGAGTCGGTGATCCGCCTGATCGCCGAGCTCGAGGACCTGCTCGCCAATCCGCGCAAGATCCTGGTCGCTATCAAGGACGAGCTGAGCGAGCTGCAACGCAAGTACGGCGATGAGCGGAAGACGCGGATCCAGGCCGACGTGAACCGCGAGCTGACCGCGGAGGACCTGGTGGCGAGCGAGGACGTGGTCGTCACCCTGAGCCAGCGCGGCTATATCAAACGACAGGCGATCTCGACCTTCCGTTCGCAGCGGCGCGGCGGGCGCGGCAAGCTGGCGATGATCACCCGCGAGGAGGATGCCGTGCGTCACCTGCTGGTGGCGAACACGCACGACAACATCCTCTTCTTCACGAACCGCGGTCGCGTCTTCATTACCAAGGTGCATACGCTCCCTGAGGCCAGCCGCCAGGCGAAGGGGCTGCCGATCATCAATCTCCCCGGGGTCCAGGTCGAGCAGCGCGAGTACGTCAGCGCCATCGTCAACCTGCCCGCCTTCGAGCCGGATCATTACCTGTTCATGGCCACCCGACGCGGGATGGTCAAGAAGACCTCGCTGGCGGAGTACGCCAAGATTCGCAGCAATGGCCTTATCGCCATCAACCTGAACGAGGGCGATGAGCTGCAGTGGGTCGGCCTCTCGGACGGGCAGAGCGACGTGATCCTGGCTACCCGCAAGGGGCAGGCAGCTCGCTTCCACGAGCACGAGGTTCGGGCTCTGGGCCGCGATACGATGGGTGTCTCCGGGATTCGCCTGCGGCCGGGCGACGAGGTGATCGGCATGGAGGTGGCCCAGCTGCCGACTCAACAGCTCCTGGTCGTGACCGAGCAGGGCTACGGCAAGCGGACCGACGTAGCGGACTTCCCGGTGAAGCACCGCGCCACCGGTGGCGTGATCGCAAACTCGCTGAACCCCGAGACGGGCGACGTGGCCGCCATCAGGCTGGTGGGACGGGACGATGAGGAGATGATGCTGATCACCGAGGACGGGACGATCCTGCGCACCGAGGTGAGCAGCGTGAACCGTTACCGGCGTGCCTCACGTGGCGTGACCGTGATGAAGCCTGGCCAGGACAACCGCGTCGTCTCGATCACGGTATTCGTCGACGATCGCCCCGTAGAGCCGGTGGACGGCGAATAGACCGATGCCGGGCCGCGGTCAGCGGTTAGAATCGGCCTTGCCAGATCGCGCAGCCGCGGAGAGCGACGTGTACGCCGACGAGTTCAGCATCTACGCCGGCAACGCCAATCGGCCGCTGGCGGAGAAGATCTGCAGCTATCTCGCGACGCGGATGGGCGACGTCGAAGTCTTCCAGTTCGCCAACGAGAACATCTTCGTCCGGGTGCTGGAGAATGTCCGCGAGCAGGACGTCTTCCTCGTTCAGCCGACGAGCCGCCCGGTCAACCAGTCGATCATGGAGCTCCTGATCATGATCGACGCCTTCAAGCGAGCCAGCGCCGGCCGGATCACCGCGGTGATCCCCTATTACAGCTACGGCCGGTCCGACAAGAAGGATCAGCCCCGCGTCCCGATCACGGCCCGCCTGGTGGCCGACATGCTCACGGTGGCGGGCGCCGATCGGGTCCTGACGATGGACCTGCACCAGGGCCAGATCCAGGGCTTCTTCTCGATCCCCGTCGACGAGCTGACGGCGATCAACATCATCAGCGCGGAGATCAAGGCCAGGCAGCTCGCAGATCTGGTGGTGGTCAGCGAGCTGGGCTTCGCGAAAAAGGCCCGCAACTTTGCCGAGATCCTGGGCGCGCCGCTCGCCATCGTGGAGAAGCGCCGCGTCGGCAACCAGGACCAGACCGAGGTGATGAACGTGATCGGCGAGGTCTCCGGCAAGACTGCGGTGATCATCGACGATGAGATCGACACGGCCGGCTCGCTGATGGAGGCCGTTCAGGCCCTCGAGGACGAGGGGGCGGGACCGATCTACGCCTGCGCGACGCACGGGGTCTTCTCTGGCGCCGCGCTGGATCGGATCGAGACGAGCTCGATCGCCGAGGTGATCGTGACCGACACGATCCCGCTGCCGCCGCAGGCGAATCCGGAGCGGATCACCGTCCTCTCCATCGCGCCGCTCTTCGGGGAAGCGATCAAGCGGATCCACAGGGGGGAGAGCGTCGGAGCGCTCTTCTCCTCAGAGGTTCGGATGGTCGAGGAGATGACCTTCTGGGGCCGGCGCGAGGCCGACGAGGTGGAACCGGTTCCTATCGAGCCCTAGCGGCAGTTTCGGGCTCGGCGGCGCATCGGTATACTCGACACCCCCATGATGAAGTTCCTTTCCCGTCTGGGCGACTCCAACGAGAAGGAGATTCGCCGTCTCGAGCCGATTGTGGCTCGCATCAACGAGCTCGAGACCGAGTTCACCGGCCTGTCGGACGATGCGCTCCGCGCTAAGACCGACGAGTTCCGCGCTCGGCTGCGCGATCAGCTCGGCGACCTGCTGCTGCCCTTCGAGCAGCGACCTGTGGTCGATGGCGAGGAGGACGATTCGGCCCTGACCGGCGCCGATCCGGCACGCCTCTCAGAAGAAGCGAAGGAGCGCCGCAAGCGCGAGCTCGCGGTGATCAACGGCGCCCTCGACGAGATGCTGCCGGAGGCATTCGCGACGGTGCGCGAGGCGATGCGCCGCGCGCTCGGCAAGCGGCACTACGACGTGCAGCTGATAGGCGCGATGGTTCTGCATCGCGGCCAGATCGCAGAGATGAAGACCGGCGAAGGGAAGACGTTCGTCGCTCCCCTTGCGGCCTATCTCAATGGCCTCACCGGTCGTGGCGTGCACGTCGTGACCACGAACGACTACCTCGCCAAGCGCGATGCGCAGTGGATCGGCCAGGTCTTCTGGCGACTAGGAATGAGTGTCGGGAGCATCCAGCACGACGCCGCCTACCTGTTCGACCCGGACTACCCCGCAACCGACGAACGGCTCCGCAACCTGCGCCCGGTGGCCCGCCGTGAGGCGTACGAGGCCGAGGTCACCTACGGCACGAACAACGAGTTCGGGTTCGACTTTCTGCGCGACAACCTCGTGGTTGACCTCGAGGGCAGAGCGCAGCACGGCCACTTCTTCGCGATCGTGGACGAGGTCGACAATATCCTGATCGACGAGGCACGGACACCGCTGATCATCAGCGGCAGCGCCGAGGAGTCGACCGACAAGTACGCCCGTTTCGCCACTGTCGTCCCGCGACTGCGGCCAGAAGAGGACTACATCCTCGACGAGAAGTTCCGCCAGGTGGCGATCACCGAAGCCGGGACCGACAAGATGGAGAAGTGGCTGGGCGTCGAAAACCTGTTCGGCGACGACTTCTCGATGGCGCGCCACCTCGAGCAGGCGCTCAAGGCCGAGGTCCTCTATCAACGCGATCGGGATTACGTCGTCAAGGACGACGAGGTGGTGATCGTCGACGAGTTCACCGGTCGCCTGATGCCCGGTCGCCGTTGGTCCGAGGGTCTGCACCAGGCGGTCGAGGCGAAAGAGGGGGTCAAGATCCAGAACGAGCAGCGCACGCTCGCGACGATCACCTTCCAGAACTACTTCCGCATGTACGACAAGCTCTCGGGCATGACCGGCACGGCGGAAACCGAGGCGGAGGAGTTCTCAAAGATCTATGGCCTCGAGGTCGTAGTGGTGCCTACCAACAGGCCGATGGTGCGGGGCGATTACGCGGATCTCGTCTTCGCCAGCCAGAACGGCAAGTGGAACGCGGTCATCGACGAGATCGTGGAGGAGCACGAGAAGGGCCGCCCTGTGCTGGTGGGCACGATCAGCGTCGAGGTGAGCGAGAGGCTTGGCGAGATGCTGACGCGGCGAGGGATCAAGCACAGTGTCCTGAATGCCAAGTTCCACGAACGCGAGGCGGAGTTCGTCGCACAGGCAGGTCGCGCAGGGGCCGTGACGATCGCGACCAATATGGCCGGCCGCGGGACCGACATCCTGCTTGGCGGCAATCCGGAGATGCTCGCCGAGCAGCTGCTCCACAAGCAAGGGACCAACGTGCTGGAGGCGACCCCGGCGCAGCGTGCCGCCGCGCTGGCGGAGGCGGAGGCGATCTGCGCCGAAGAGCGCGACCGGGTCCTGGAAGCGAGCGGCCTCCACATCATCGGCACGGAGCGGCACGAGGCGCGGCGGATCGACAACCAGCTCCGCGGACGCGCCGGCCGCCAGGGCGATCCAGGGAGCAGTCGGTTCTACCTCTCACTCGAAGACGACCTGATGCGCCGCTTCGCGGGCGACCGGATGCAGGGCCTCATGAAAACCCTCGGCTTCAACGACGAGGTGGCCCTCGAGTCGAAGACGGTGAGCCGCACCATCGAGAGCGCCCAGAGCCGCGTCGAGGGGTACAACTTCGACACCCGCAAGCACGTGGTCGAATACGACGACGTGATCAACCGCCAGCGCGAGACGATCTATCGCGAGCGCGACCGGATCCTACGCAGCGAGGATCTCTCCTCGACGGTGGAGGCGATGCTCGAAGACGAGATTCGCGCCCTCACCTCGGAGCACACGGTCGGCGACCACCCTGACGACTGGAACCGCGACGGGCTCAAGGCGCAGCTGACGACCATGATCCCGAACCTGCGCGCGACCGACCTGGCGCCGGTCGACGACACGAACGACCCAATGGCGCTCACGGACAGCCTCGTCGAGCTTGCCCACGAGCACTACGCCGCCAAGCGGCAAGAGTCAGGCGACGACGGAATGCGCGTGCTCGAGCGGCTGGTGCTCCTGCGCGTTATCGATTCACTCTGGGTCGAACATCTCACCGCCATCGACGACATGCGGCGCGGGATCGGCCTGCGGGCGTACAGCCAGCGTGACCCGCTCAACGAGTTCAAGATCGAGGCGTACCGGATGTTCGACGAGCTGAAGGCGACGATCCGGCACGACGTCACCCATACCATCTTCCGGGTGACGGTGGTGCGTGAGCAGCCCGGGCGACCACAGCCGACGATCGAGAGCCGACCCGACGTGGTGCTCGGCGCCACTCCCGCCAGCGGCACCCCAGGGGTGACCGCAGCCGATGACAACGGCGCAACGCGGCGACCGCTCCACAACGGGCCGAAGATCGGGCGCAACGACCCCTGCTTCTGCGGATCTGGCAAGAAATTCAAGCGTTGTCACGGCGCCTGAAACCGCTTTTGGGGGTTGGCGATTCCAACCCGACCCGCTACCATGCCGGAGAGCGCGAGACACAGTGAGCTCGGGGCTCGCCCAATCGAATGAGGAGGTGCTCGTGAAGCAGTTGACCGCACCCAGGGTCTCCGTCCCCCTCCCCGTCTCATCGGCGGCCCATCTTCCACCGGTCACACGCTTCCGAGATCCCGACCTCCCTTACGAAGACCTCATCCAGTGCGAGCGCGACTGCATGCGGTGCAGCTACGCCATGACGCTCGACTGTGACGGCAACTGCGGCTCCTGCCCACGCCAGACCTACTGCCCGTGCGTGAACCCCGCCAAGCTCCGCACGAAGTCACGCCTGGCCGACATTGAGCTGCCGATGGTTGCGAGCGTTGGACGCAATTAAAGACGAGGCCCTGCGCCTGGCGGAGCTCGTCGCCGATACTGCGGTGCGTCTTTGACCTGCGCGCGAAGGAAGCCGAGCTCGAAGAGCTGACCGAGCGCTCCGGAGACCCGGGCCTGTGGGACGATCCTGCGGCTGCTCAGACAATGCTGCGGCGCGCGGAGGAGCTGCGCGACGAAATCGCGCTCTGGGGGACGCTCGAGAAGCGCGCCCGCACCCTTGCTGAAATGGCCGAGCTGGCGGCCGGCGACACGGATGCGGAGGCACTCACCCCCGACCTGGAGCGGGACCTTGCCGCAATCCAGGCGGACTGGAGCCGGCTGGAGGGACAGCTCCTCCTCTCCGAGCCCTACGACGAGCGGCCGGCGATCGTATCGGTCCATGCTGGGGCGGGCGGAACAGAGAGCCAGGACTGGGCAGAGATGCTCGAGCGCATGTATCTGCGCTGGGCCGACCAGCATCGGTTCAGAACCGAGATCCTCGACCAGACCGAGGGAGAGGAGGCCGGGCTCAAGAGCGTGACCTTCAGCATCAGCGGACGATTCGCCTACGGGCGGCTGCGCAGTGAGCGCGGGGTGCATCGGCTCGTCCGGATCAGCCCGTTCGACTCGCAGAAGCGGCGCCACACCAGCTTTGCGCTGGTCGAGGTGATGCCCGAGGTGGCAGAAGACGCGGCGGTCGACATCGATGAGAAGGACCTGCGCGTCGACACGTATCGGGCCAGCGGCGCGGGCGGCCAGCATGTCAATAAGACCGACAGTGCCGTGCGGATCACGCACCTGCCGACCGGGATCGTCGTCTCCTGCCAGAACGAGCGCAGCCAGCACCAGAATCGCGAGCGGGCCATGACCGTACTGCGTGGCAAGCTGGTCGAACGGCAGATGGAGGAGCGCGAGGCGGAGATGGCCCGCCTGCGCGGCGAGCACGTTGAGGCCGGCTGGGGAAACCAGATTCGCAGCTATGTCCTGCAGCCGTACACCATGGTCAAAGACCTGCGCACCGGGGTCGAGACATCCGATCCGAGCGCAGTGCTGGGCGGCGCCATCGATCCCTTCATCGAGGGCTACCTTCGATCGCGCGTCGGCGAGGCCGCCTCAGCATAGGTCCTGGTACGGATAGGCTACGGCCCCTCCGCACGGCCCCAATCCACACTGCACCGGTGATCACCGCACCATGGAACATCGCGGCTGCGGCCGCGGCGCAGCCCCGGCTCGGCGGCCGATGCTAGGATGGCCCTCGATTCAATGACAGCCACCTTCCTCCGCCGGTCAGTTGCCCGAGAGCTCGAGCAGTCCTCCTCGGTCATCAACATGACCGACCTTGGGATGACTTATCCGAACGGCAAGGTCGCCCTCTCCGACGTGAACGTCAGCATCGCGCCCGGTGACTTCGTCTTCCTGGTCGGACCCTCGGGCGCGGGCAAGAGCACCTTCATTCGGCTCCTTATCCGCGAGCACGTGCCTACCGCCGGCAGCGTTGTCGTGGCCGGGCGCGACCTGGCGCGAATGCGCCGCCGCCACATCCCCGCGCTTCGGCGCCGGATCGGCATCGTCTTCCAGGATTTCCGGCTGCTCCCCAACAAGAGCGTCTACGAGAACGTCGCGTTCGCACTCGAGGTGACCGGCTCCCCGCGCGCCGAGATCAAGCGGCGCGTGCCGCAGCTGCTGAACCTGGTCGGCCTGCACGAGCATGACCAGCACCTGCCCACGCAGCTCTCGGGCGGCGAGCAGCAGCGCACAGCCATCGCGCGGGCGCTCGTCCACGACCCCGCGATCCTGATCGCCGACGAGCCGACCGGCAACCTGGATCCGGTCACGAGCTGGGAGATCATCCAGCTCCTGATCCAGATCAACGAGCTCGGCACCACGGTCCTGATGGCGACGCACAACCAGGAGATCGTCAACGCCATGCGCCGCCGGGTGCTGGCGCTCGAGAACGGCACCCTGATCCGCGACGAGCTGGGCGCGGCGTACGAGCGGGAGTACTAGACCGATGCCCTTTCTTCGCTTCATTGGCTTCGCCGTCGTCCGAGCCTGGCAGGGCTTCTGGCGCAACGCGATGATGAGCCTGGCCGCCACCGCGACCGTGATCCTGATGCTGGTACTGCTCGCAGGCCTCTTCATCGTGATCAGCGGCCTGAACGCCGGGCTGGCGTTCATCGAGTCCAAGGTGGCGGTGACCGCGCAGCTCGCTGATGACGTGACCCCCGCGCAGCGCAACGCCCTGGTCGCGGATGTCGAGGCGATGCCCGGCGTCAGCACCGTCGACTACGTCTCGCCCGCGGCCGCGATGATCCGTCTGCAGAACACCTACGCGGAACGCGGACAGAGGCTGGATCTCGGCGGTGCGCCCATCAAGCTATTCGCCAGCATCGAGATCAGCCTGAGTGATGCCGATCAGGCCGGAGTGGTCGGCGAGGCGCTCGCCGGCCGCAGCGAGGTGGCGCGGATCATCACCAAGCAGGCCGAGTACGACAAGCTGCTGGGAGTGATCGGCCTGGTGCGGACCGTGGGCCTGGTCGCGGTGGGACTGGTGGCGCTGACGGTGCTCTTCATGATCATCAACACGATCAGGATCGCCGTTTACTCGCGTGCGAACGAGATCGAGATCATGCGCCTGGTCGGGGCGAGCGACTCCTTCATCCGCTGGCCGTTCATTCTCGAAGGCATCTTGTGCGGGCTGATCGGGGCGATCATCACCGTCATCCTGGTGGCCATCGTGTGGGATCCGATCCAGCCGGCCATGGTCCGCGTCTTCCAGATGCCGACTGCCGTGAGCGCGCGCTT
>JALYTG010000074.1 GCA_030854405.1 Chloroflexota bacterium
CCGTCGGGGACGGCGAGCTCGGCTGCCGCCGAGGGCGTCGGGGCGCGCAGGTCGGCGGCGAAATCGGACAGCGTGACGTCGCTCTCGTGTCCCACGCCGACCACGACCGGGACCGGAGCGGCCACGATGGAGCGCACGACCGCCTCGTCGTTGAAGCACCAGAGGTCCTCCAGGGAGCCTCCGCCGCGGGCCAGGATGATCAGGTCGAGCGAATCATCGGCGTAGAGCCGCTGCAGCGCGCGAACGATCGCCGGAGCCGCGGTCGGACCCTGCACCACCGAGGGCGAGAGGACCAGCTCGATCAGCGGATAGCGACGCCGCAGGACATTGCCGATATCCCGCCACACGGCGCCGACCGGGGAGGTGACGACCCCCAACCGCCGTGGCCAGCGCGGCAACGCGCGCTTGCGAGCCTCGTCGAACAGCCCCTCGGCCGCGAGCCGCAGCCTCAGCGCCTCGTACTGCGCGTGCAGGTCGCCGGCGCCGGCCGGTGTGAGCTCGTAGACGTAGAGCTGGTAGATCCCCTGTGGCTCGTAGGCGCGTACGCGACCGTGGCAGACCACCGCCGCCCCGTGGGTCGGGCGAATCGCGAGCCGCGCCAGCTCCTCGCGAAAGATGACCGCGCGCAGCTGCGAGGTGGCGTCCTTCAACGTGAAGAAGCAGTGCCCGGAGGCCGGGAAGGAAGGGGACGAGACCTCGCCCTCGACCCACACATCGGCGAGCGTCGGATCGCCCTCGAGCAGCGAGCGGACGCGGCGATTCAGATCGGTGACGTGCATGATCCGCGGCGCGACCTGCGACGAGTCCCAGAGCGTTGGCTGCTCGATGCCCATCGTTGTCAGGAGGTCTCGACCCAGCTGCCCTATTGAACGCGGGTGACGTAGTCGCCGTTGCGGGTGTCGATCCGCAGCAGGTCACCCTCGTTCACGAAGAGGGGCACCTGGACGACGAGCCCGGTCTCGACCGTCGCCGCCTTCTTCGCTCCTGTAGCGGTATCGCCCGCGAAGCCCGGATCGGTCTGTGTCACGCGCAGGTCGACGGTGACCGGCAGGTCGACGCCGAGGATCTCGCTCTCGTGGCTGGAGACGAAGACCTCGGTGGTTTCGACCAGGTATCGCGCATCGTCGCCGAGCAGCGCGGCCGGGACGGTGAACTGGTCGTAGGTCTCGGTATCCATGAAGTGGTAGGCATCACCATCCGAGTACAGGTACTGCACCCTGCGCTGCTCGACGCGGGCGCGCGGCCAGCGCGTGCCGGCCTGGAAGGTGCGCTCCACGATGTCGCCCTTCCGCACGTTCTGCAGCTTCATGCGGACCTGTGCGGAGCCACGGGCCATCTTGATGTGGCTCCAGTCGAGGACCTTCATCAGCTGGCCATCCAGCTCGATGATGACCCCTTTCTTCACCTCTCCGGTGCTGATCAACCGCGTCTCCTGCTGCTCGATCGATGGGCGCCCCGCTCAGGATAGGCCACGGGCATATGCTGCCGCGCCTGGAGCGGGGCCACGCATTTTGCCCGCCGTGGCGCGTATCGGCCATTCATGGCCGGGCTTGCAGGCCGGGCCATCAGGTGGCCGACATATGCCACCACCGGCACAATCAGCCGATAACCAGGAGCTCCCGCGACGAGCCGGTGAGGAGCCGCGGCCCGGACTCGTCAAGCGCCACGATATCTTCGATCCGAATGCCGGTCCGGCCCGGCAGGTAGATCCCCGGCTCGACACTGAAGACCATGCCGACCTGGAGCGGCTCAGCGTAGCGTCGCAGCATTGGTGCTTCGTGGGTCTCGAGCCCGATCCCGTGCCCCACACCGTGGCCAAACGCGTTGCCGTGGCCCGCCCTGGCAATCACGTCGCGCGCGGCCGCGTCGACGGCCACGCCGGTCACGCCCGGGTGCAGCAGGTCGATCGCTGCCTGCTGCGCCGCCTGCACGACCGCGTAGAGGTCGCGCAGCTCATCGTCCGGCTCCCCGACGAAGACGGTGCGGGTCATGTCGGAGCGATATCCGTCGATCTGGCACCCAAAGTCGAGGAGCAGGACATTGCCCGACTCAATGCGGGCGTCGGACGGGCGACCATGGGGCATCGAGGCGCGCGGGCCGGCGAGCACGATCGGTTCAAACGCGATTCCCTCCGATCCATTGGCGCGCAGGAACGACTCCAGCTCCCAGGCGAGCTCACGCTCGCTCATCCCCGGCCGCAGCACGCCGAGCAGGTACTCGAAGCAGCGGTCACCAAGCGCGCACGCCCTCCCGATCAGCTCGATCTCGCGCTCGTCTTTGATGATGCGCAGGGCGGCGAGCTCCTCGTCGATTCTGTGCAACTCGGACCCGGGCGCCAGCTGCGCGATCTGCGACCAGTCAGCGTGGGTCAGCGACTCGGCCTCCATCCCGCAGTCCAGCACGTCGCGGCCTCCCAGGAGCTCGGAAAGCTCCTCCGCCAACGAACGGCTGGTCCTGAACAGCTCCCAGGCGGGCCCTTCAGCCTGGGCCTGCTCGACGTAGCGCGAGTCGGCAAGGATCAGCTGCTCGTCCGCCGTCACGAACAGCGTGCCGGAGTGGCCCGAGGTCGCCTCCTCGCCGCGCGCCAGCTGGAAGCCGGAGAAGTAGTGCACATGCGCCGCACGGCTGATCACGGCGGCGTCAAGGTCCAGACCGACGAGCAGGCGGCGCAGAGCGGTCAGGCGTTGGGCAGGCGCGCCGATCACGCCGGCGGGCATTCGCCGTTCGCTCTGGCGCTGTTCGCCTCCTGCTCAGCGTTGGTCGTCGCGAAGTAGTGGGAGCCGTCGCGCTTGCCGCCGGGGCAGCCGGCGGTGAAGTAAAGGTATCCGGCCGCCGTATCGGGGAAGGCTGCGGCTCGGATCGAGCTGACGCGGGGAGCGGAGATGGGACCGGGGGGCAGCCCCGGGTGCACGTACGTCTGATAGCCGGCGAGCTCGGGCGGGAGCTGCACCTCCGCGCCGCCAACCTGGAGCGGGGCCCACCAATCGATTGACCGCCATTGGCTCACTGGCGTTTTGCCGAACTTGACGATCGCAACCGCCCACTGCAGTGTGGGATCCGCGTTGAGCAGGCCCGAGGTTTCGGCATTGGCCGGGTTGTCGAGCCGATTCGTGTAGACCCCGGCGATGAGGGGGCGCTCCTTCTCCAGCACGGCCTCGCGCTCCACGATCGAGGCCACGGTGACCGCGTAGTCGACCGTCTTGCCACGCTTGCCGAGCTGGTCGCGGATCTCCGCGGTGAGGTTCTTGTTGAATTCATCGAGAAAGACTTTCAGGACTTCGACCGCCTTGGCATTGCCGTCGATCCGATAGGTGTTTGGTGGCAGGTAGCCCTCCAGGCTGCGGCCGACCGGAAGGTCGGCGAAGAAGTCGTACTGCTTCAGCAGGCTGGCGGGCGGCGTCTTCACCAGGCCCACGAACTCATCGATATTCATGGTCAGGTCGCTCTTCGCGAGCTCCGCCACGATCTGCTCGAGCCGCCAGCCCTCACCCAGACGAACAGTCACCTCCGGCGCAGCAAACTGGCGCAGCGCGGCCACGATCTGGCTCGGCCGCATGGTCGGCGACAGGTCGTAGATGCCGGCCGCCAGCGTCCCCGAGCGTCCCGCGTTGAGAACCGCGTACTGGAAGGCGAGCTGGCTCTTGATCACCCGTTTCTGAAGCAGGATGTTGCCGATCTGACTGTCGGTCGTGCCGGGCGGCACCTCGACCGTGATCCGCTGACGATCCGCGCTGGCGGGCACATCCTTCAGCGTGTCCGGCTGGTACCACTGCACGAAGTCGCGCACCACTGCCTGCTCGATCCAGCCGGGGTTCTCCTCGACCCATGCCAGGAGACGCGGCGCAAAGGCCAGGAAGCCAAGGAAGATCACGATCCCCGCCAGCGCAGCGACCCCGGCGAACCAGGCCAGCAGAACCACGGGCTGGAAGGTCTTCCGACGACGGATCGGGGCCTCGCGCTGCTCGCGCAGCTGGCGAATTCGCGTGTTGCGGCGCTCATTGCGCTCGCCAGGCGAAATCGGTCGTTCGGTCATTGAGCCTCCTTGGGGGCCGGCTGGCGCCGGTCGTCCAGATATTGTTGCAGGAAGAGCCGTGCCGCCGCAGAGTCGAGCTCGCCGCTCCGGCGGGTCGGGCGCCTTCCGGCCGCCTCCAGCTCCTCCCCCGCCTGCCAGCTGCTCAGCCGCTCATCCGCGTACACGACCTCAGGCCCGATGCCGGCCAGCCGCTCCCCGAAGGCCCGCGCCGCCGCCGCCTGCAGACCCTCGCTGCCGTCCATGTTGAGCGGCAGGCCAATGAGGATGGTCTCCACTCCCTCCTCGCGAACCAGGCCGGCCACGGCCTCCACCTCCTGCTGCCCGCCCCGTCGCTTGAGGGCGCCGCGAGCGAAGGCGAGACCGGTCTCGGTCTCCCCGATCGCCACCCCGACACGGCGGCTGCCGTGGTCGAGCGCCAGGATGCGGGTCACGTGCGCCGCACCGGGTCGATGATCACCTCGATTCGCCACGACAGGTTGGGGACCGTTCTCACCCAGCCCGGCCAGAGCTTCAGGTCCACCGCCCCGTACTCGGTCAGCGCCGACCGCGCTGCGTCAGCCGACAGGCCAGCAACCCGATTGCGAACGGTCGCGGGATCGAGTCTCGGCGCGGCCTGCGCCGTCACCCGCGCCGGGACGCGGAGGCGGTCGCCGGCCACGGTGACCTCGCCGGGAGTGACCTGGACGGTGTCCGCCAGCAGCTCAGTCCCGGCGGGGATGGCTGCCGCGTCGCTTGCCAGACGCTCGCGCGCCGCCGCTTCGACGTCCGCTATCTGCACCGAGCGATGGTCGTATGCGAGCGTTCCGGAGAGCTCGAAGGTCGCCCGATCACGGGTGCCGACGAGCCCCTTGGCAACCGCGATGACCGGTGCGGGTGCCGCACGCGCCGGGGAGAGGCGCCCCGCCTGGTCGCCGAGCACCTTCGCCAGCTGGCTCTCGAGATCTTTGCGAAGGGCGGCCGCGGCGGCGTCCACGTCCTCCTTCTTGATCTGCGGGCCGGTCGCCTCCTTGCCACCCGCCGTGGCGTCGGGATTTCTAACCCGCGGCTCACTGATCGTCGGATAGCCCTGCAGCCGGGCGTCGATCTGCGGGTCGACGACCCGGTTGATCGCCCCTGGTCCGACGTTCCCGGCCGGCCCCGCGTGGGCCGCGACGACCGCCGCGGCCTGGTCGCCGCTCTGGATCGCGCCGACGAAGGTTCCCGGGGGCACGGCGACCGCCTCGGTCGTGGCGAACACGATCTCGCCCGCGGCCACCTGCGACCCGGCCGGCACGTCGACCGGGTATGTGTTGAAGTTCTGGAAGACGACCACTCCGGAGGCCGCGGTCCGATCGACGTACTTGGCGGTCGCGTGCCCTGTCGTCTTCGACTGCAGTGTCCCGCTGAGCACGTCCGCTGCAAGGGTCAGGTCATAGGTCTTCGGGCCGACCACTTCGGCTTGCGGCGCAAGGCGGATCGTGGCGGCGGGTGCCACCACCGCAGCCGCGGCGCCGGCGACGAGCAGCAGGGCGAGCGCCGCCACGACCGCCAGCCAGGGCAGCCGCCGCGCACGTTTCTGCACCGGCGCCACGGCGATGCGGACCGCGCGAGTCTCGTCCGCCTGCTCGGTGCGTCCGGGAGTCGTCACCAACGCGGTCGGCTCATCGCCCTGCACCACGTGAATCTGCGCCCGCGTCGGCGCAGCGAGCTCTGCCGCGACTCCCTGCTCCGCGTCAGCGACCGACGCGAAGGTCGCGATCCCTGCCTCGGCCGCGAGACTGCGCGTGGTCGCGTCAGCGACCAGGGCGACGGACCGCCCCTCGTCGGCCGCGGTGCGCGCGAGAAGGCGCAGGGCGACCGAGCTGGTCAGCGCCCTCGCGCGCCCGGGGGCGACCAGCACCACGTTCTCACCGTCGGACTCGCGGAGGCGCCGCACCACGGTGGTGATCTCGTCGTCCGCCTCAAGGTAGAGGAGCATCGGTGCTACAGCCTGAGGGATCGGACCGCCTGGCGCATCGCGCGCTCGACAGCGGTCGCCTGTGCGTCGAGGATCAGGGCCTGATGCGCCAGCGCCATCGGGGTCACGTCCTGGCGCGTCGCGAGCTGGCCGGTGGCATCCCGCAGTCCGGCCACCTCTCCCGGAGCCAGGGGCCGCACCTGCGGCCGACGGGCAAACGGCAGCCGGCGCCACCATTCCGCCTCCGCTAGGACCGAGCCGATCTGCGGCAGGTCCGCGCCGCCGCCGCACAGGTAGACGCGTCCTGGCAGCAGCTCACCGGCCGCCAGGTCACCGATCATCAGCTCGACCCCGGCCAGCCAGACGCGAGCATCCTCGCTTAGGCCCTCTGCCAGCACAGCCGGATCAACCGATTCGGCCAGCTGCCCTTCGCCGATGCCGAGCTTGACCGCCTCGGCGCGGTCGAAGGCGAGCCCGAAGCGGTCCGCAATCCCCTTGGTGAAGGCGCGACCGCCGAGCGCCAGCATCTTCGTCCCGGCGATGCCGCCGCCGCGCACGAGGGCCACGTCGGTCGTGCCACCGCCGATATCGACGAAGAGTGCTCCTGTGTCACCGATCTCGCCCGGGCCGAGGCAGGTGGCCACCGCGTAGGGCTCGGCGATCACGCCCAGGAGCTGCAGCCGCAGGGCGGTGGCGACCGACTGCAGCGCCTCGAGATGGACCATCGGTGCGAAGGCGTTGAACAGCGCGATCTCGAGCTGCGCGCCGGTGAAGCCGATCGGGTTGCTGACCGGGTAGCCGTCGATCTTGGTCTCGACGATCGCGGCGTGCACCAGCCGCACGTCGAGCCGCTCGATGCCCGACTCCCACGAGATCCGCTCCTCCGCCTGGCGCAGCGCGTCGCGCTGCACGCGCTCGACGACCCGCTCGAGCTCCTCCTCGGTGAGCGGGGCACGCGCCTGCTCCCGACGGACCACGAGCGTCGAGGTGGTCCCCTTCACCAGCTCCCCGGCGATCCCGATCGCGGCCGAGGCCGGCCGCAGGCCGGCCATCCGCTCGGCATCGGCCAGCGCGGCGGCACAGTTCTCGACCACCGCCTCGATGTCGCTCACCGTGCCGCTCTGCATGTGCGCCAGCCCCTGCCGCCGTCGACCCACGCCGCGCACCAGGCCGTAGAGGTTGCCATCCTCCTCCTCGACGCTGACCACCAGCGCCTTGGCGAACTCGGTACCGACGTCGAGCGCGCTCAGGGCGGTTGGCCCGCGACCGTCGCGACCGCGCAGCCGGCCCCAGAGTCGTCCCGCCGATTTCAGGCCGATTCGATCCGTCGCAACGCCTCCAGCGCCAGCCGCGTCGCCTCCGCCAGGGCCTGGTCGAGCCGAGAGGCATCCTTCCCGCCCGCCTGCGCCAGGTCGGCACGACCACCGCCCCCGCCACGAATGAGCGGCGCGGCCTCTCGGACCACCGCCGACGCGTCGAAGCCCTCAGCCACGAGGTCGCGGCTGGCGGCAACCAGCAGCGAGGGCTTGCCATCGGCGCCCGATGCGGCGGCCAGGACAAACCGGCCGGTCATCCCGCGCAGGTCGTCAGCCAGGCCGCGCAGCGCCGCTGCATCGGCCTCCGGGTACGCCTGCACCACGACCGTGGTCTTGCCGGCCAGCTGGCCTTCCTGCAGCGCCGCCCTGGCGTCCAGGCGATCCTCGGCGGCGGCCGGCTGGCGCGCGCCTCTCTCCGCTTCGCGCAGCTTGGCGAGCAGGGCCTCGACCCGCGCCGGGACGTTCTCCTCGCGATCCCCGAGCACCCTTGCGGCTTCGTGCAGCGCCTCCAGGCGGGCGGCGACCAGCTCCTCGGCGGTCTCGCCGGTGACCGCCTCGATGCGCCGCAGACCTGCCCCGATGCTCGACTCGGCGGTGATTCGAAAGGCGCCGATCTCGCCGGTGGCAGCCACATGGGTGCCACCGCACAGCTCCTTCGAGTAGCCGTCGACGCGGACCACGCGCACCGACTCGGGCTCGTACTTCTCGCCAAAGAACATGTCGGCCCCGAGCTCGCGCGCCTGTTCAATCGGCATCCATTCGGCCGTGACCGTGGCGTTGCGCCGGATCTGAGCATTGACAGTCCGCTCAACCTCACGCAGGGCCGGCCGTGGGGTCGGTCCCTCGGCGGGAAAGTCGAAGCGCAGATCCTCCGGCGCGACGTACGAGCCGGCCTGCTTCGCCCGCTCGCCAAGCACGTCCCGCAGCGCTCGGTGCAGCAGGTGAGTGGCGGTGTGGTTGCGCGCCGCTCCCCAGCGTCGCTCCTCGTCGACGCGCGTCTCGACAAGGTCCCCAACGCGCAGCTCGCCTTCGAGGCGACCGATGTGGGTGATCGCCTCGCCGACCCTCTGCGTGTCCTCGACAGCGAGCCGGCCTCGCTCCCCGATCAGCTCGCCGCGGTCGCCGATCTGCCCGCCCCCCTCCGCGTAGAACGGGGTGCGGTCGAGCACGACCACGCTAAGCTCCAGCTCGCTGCTGAGGCCGAGGACACGGACGGCAGATGCCTTCGTCTCGTTCGGATAGCCGACGAACTCGCTCGCCAGGCCGGCGAGCTCGGCCGCGGCGACGATGGCGGTCTGCTTCGTCCCGCGGGAGCGGGCGCGCTGCTCTTCCATTGCGGCCTCGAAACCCGCGCGGTCGACCTCCACGCCGCGCTCCGCCGCCATCTCGACCGTCAGATCGATCGGGAAGCCAAAGGTATCGTGCAGGCGGAACGCCTCATGGCCCGGAATCGTGCCGCCGTCGCCGGCCTGGTCGACGAGCGTCGCCAGCCGCTCGCTGCCGGCCTGCAGCGTCCGGGCGAACTTCGCCTCTTCCGCATCGACCTGGTCCAGGATCTCCGTCGCGCCAGCCCGCAGCGCCGGGTAGGCGTCCCCCATGATCTCGATCACGACGGAGCAGGTCTGCCGTAGGAACGGTCGCTCGATCCCCATCAGGCGTCCGTGGCGCAGGGCGCGCCGAATGATCCGCCGCAGCACGTAGGCCGCGCCCTCGTTCCCGGGTCGAATCCCCTCGCTCAGCAGGAACGTCATGGCTCGCGAGTGGTCCGCGACCACCTGGTAGCTGAATCGCTCGCTCTCGACGGTCTCCGGGTCGTGCCCCACGAACTCGGCCAGGCGGGCGACGATCGGGACGAAGAGATCGGTCTTGTAGTTCGAGTCGACGCCCTGGATCGCTGATGCCAGCCGCTCGAGGCCCGTCCCGGTGTCGACGCTGTTGAAGGGCAGCGGCGACAGGGTCCCATCAGCCGCGCGATCGAACTGCATGAAGACGAGGTTGCCGACCTCCAGCCAGCGCGGGCAGGTCTCGGAATGGTCGGGGATGCACTCGGGGCCCTCGCTCAGCTCGACCCCCCGGTCGTAGTGCAGCTCGCTGCAGGGCCCGCAGGGACCCACGGGGCCCATGCTCCAGAAGTTCTTTTCGTCGCCGGCGGCGATATTGCCCCAGCGCACAATCCGCTCCGGCGGCAGGCCTATCTCGTCGGACCAGATCGCGTACGCCTCGTCGTCTTCGATGTAGACCGTGGCAGCGAGCCGGTCGGCGGCGAGCCCGAGCTCATCGGTCAGCAGCTGCCAATGCCAGCGAATGGCGTCGCTCTTGAAGTAGTCGCCGAAGCTCCACGAGCCGAGCATCTCGAAGAGAGTCTGGTGGCGCGGGGTGCGACCGACCTCCTCGAAGTCGTTGTGCTTGCCGGCGACGCGCAGGACCGGCTGGACATCGACGGCACGGCTGTAGTCGCGCTTCTCCTCGCCGGTCAGAACGCGCTTGAAGGGAACCATTCCGGCGTTCACGAAGAGGAGGGTCGGGTCATCGCGAGCGAGGAGAGGCGCGGGCGGCACGCGAGTGTGGCCCCGCTCCTCGAAGAAGCGCTGGAAGCGCTCGCGAATCTCGGCCGAGCTCATCGGCTGCATCGGTCCATCCCTTACCCACAACGAGAGCCGGCGACCACCGGCTCTCGTCCGCTCTCGTGTCGCTGGCTGTGACCCTAGGAAGTGGCGACCTCCGGCTGCCCACCGGCCGCCTCGATCTCGGCGCGGACCTGTTCGGCCGCCGCCCGACCCTCGTTCACGGCCTCGTCGAACGCGACGCGGGTCTCTTCGATCAGCTCGCCGACGTGGCCGCGCATCTCCTCGCCCGATTCGGGCGCCAGGAGAAGCC
>JALYTG010000237.1 GCA_030854405.1 Chloroflexota bacterium
ACGAGATCCTCGCCAGGAAGGTGATCGCGCCGATGGTGTCGGGTGATCAGCAGGTCGGCTATTACGACCGGAACTGGGCCTGGTTCACGATTGCCCTTTTCGACGGGGGTTTCTCCAACCTTTGGATGGGAGCCGATCGCTATATATGGCGCGGTAAGCTGCGTGCGGCTCCGGGAGATCGCGCGTCTGCTCAGCGGCCGTAGCGCGAGATCGCGGCTCTGACGAGCTCATGGGCGGACTCGGATGCTTGCATGTTGCGTTCATCCATGAAGCTGAACGCGAAGAGGCCGCGAGCAACCAGATCCGCGACGGAGGCATCGGTGAACACGCTGCGGACGTCCGCCTCCCAGACGGCCTGGTTTCCGCTGTCGGGCTTGTAGTGGGCCAGCATCACCGGACCGTAAGCGCCGAGGATGCTGGTCATCGCCTTGATGTCGTCGGTATTGGTGTCGCTCTGCATGGCCTGGAACGACTGGAAATCGGAGATACTCATGACGTCGGCGAACTGCTTGAACATCGAACGTCCCGCGCCGATCGCCGGATTGTCCCACCGAGCCTGCCAGCCACCCCAGCCGAGTGAGACGCGCGCGTTGGGCGCCACTGTGTGAAAGACGTCGAGCGCTCGGCGATACTGGTCTTTGAGGGCCCGGTAGTAGGCATTCACCTCGGCGTTTGGATTCCACGCGTCGTTCTGGCACGCGTAGGTTTGGAACTCTGTGAACAGCGTTACGTAGAGGCGACCGGAGCCGGCGAAGGTCTGGGCGAGCTGCCGCATATCATCGAGGAGGCGCGTGGACATCGGGTAGGGCTGGCCGCAGGCGGTGCCGTAGGGCGTCGCGAATCGGCTCTCAGTCCCGCCGCCGGACCAAACGATCAGGTGCAGCGTGTAGCCCGCCGTGTACCACTGATCCACCGTCGGGCCCCAGGTGGTCATCCACGCCAGATCCTCCGGCCGGTACCAGCTCGACAGCATCTTCACAGGCGCTTCGCGCACGATCGGCAGGTTGCGGGCTCCGTCGGCCTCCGGACCGATCCCGAACAGCAGCTTGGCCGACGCTGTCGGCGGAGCGGGCGTGGGTCGCGGCACGGTCGGAACTGGGGTCGCGACCAGGGTAGGCACCGGGGTGGGTTTCGGAGTCGAGGTGGGACTGGCGCGGGTGGGCGACGGTGACGGGCTGTTCGATAGCGCTACTACACCCGAGGGTGCGGTCGAGGGAGACGCGCTAAGTGCGGTGCTGGCCGACGATGCCTCCCGGACCTGGAACATGGTCGAGGCGACGACCGTCGCCTGTCTACGCGCGGCGTTCGACGGCGTGCTCGCTGCCACGGCATGCGTCCCCGCCGCAGCGGCCGGGATGACGACCGCGGCAGAGAAGGTCCCGTCCTGGCCGACGCGGACTGCAGGCCAACCGATTGGCGTCGCGTCCCAGGTGAACTCCAGCCGCGTCCGCACAGTGAATCCTGTGCCTCGGATCAGCACGTTGGCGGATGGCAGGCCCTCGCCCGGGGTCATCGTCAGCTGTGGTGTGGAGCCCGACGCTGCGTCGAACGCTACGGCCATGGCAAAGAGAATGAGGACCATGAACGCGGTTGCGAGTAGGTCGCGCACGCGCCGGCGTCGCGGGGTGGCGGGCTGTCGCGGATGGGGGGGTACCCACCGGTCTCCGGTCCAGAAGGACATCTTCGCCTCCGTTCGGCGGCCCGGCTGACTCGACAGCGAGTTCCGTGGCTTTGCGGCCCCGCCTCACAGCGGGTGTGCGGTGTCGTGGAGGGGGACCACGGTGGTGGTCCTCCTCGGATGCGACAGGATGACGAGTGCGGCCTCCCGCTGCGATGACCCGTTGGTACCGCGCGGGGAGATGTGGTGCAGTGGCACCGACCGCAGTACCCGTGGGCACTAGAACTAGCGTACGATCCAGCTTGGCGTAATCCCCCTCATCGGCGGGGGCAGCGGCCGGAAACCGTCTTCGCGATCCACGTCGGCGCAAGCGACTAAAGCGCGCCACGACAAATCGGCTGGCGAACCGCCGGCGCGTTGGCTCCCTCACCGGCATACGCTGCTGCCCAGAGCCGCGTCTACGCGCCCGGCGTGCGGGTTTGAGCGTGAAATGGGTGGTTGGTGGGCGACACTGGACTCGAACCAGTGACCTCTTGCATGTCAAGCATCTTGGCCTGAGCGCTGTGCTATGAGGTGGGAAGCCGAGCGAAAGGGCGCCAGTTATACGGTCACGAAGCGGGGTCGGCTCAGGTCTCGCCACACCGCCTGATCCGGTCGTGGGGTGCTCGCCAGGTCGTCGCCTTCCGAGACGCCGGCAGGCGCGGTAGTGCGCATCGGCGGAATATCGTCATCTATGCCTTGCGCAGACCCGTGAGGAGAGCTCACACCGCGTCGTCACTAAGGAAGCCGCCGCCCGCTTCACGCTCAAACCGACGAAACCCCTGGCGTCGCCACCAGAGGCCTCCAACGAGACTGCGGTTGGTCGCGATCAGGCCGTGACGGGGACCTGTCCGGGGGCCGGGACGATGCCGAGCTGGACGAGCATGCCCAACTGATCGACGAAACCCCTGAGCCCGAAGTTGCCCTAGTTGAACACCTCGAGCGGGATGCGCTCGAGTCTGGGTCTTCATGTGGATACCCATGTCAAATCACCTGTCGCTGCCGTCGGCGCTGCCGTGACGAGGGTTCAGCCACGTCCACACTTGGCGGTCGGCCGCTGGTGTGTAACCCCCGGCAACTAGCTGGGGCTGTGGCGGACGCTAACAGTTCAAAGTGTATGGTACGCTCCGCATTATGTCAAGCGAATGACCCCTACCTCATTCCGGCCGTGGCTGAGAGTGTTGGGCATTGCCGGCAGCCTGCGGCGTGACTCCTATAACCGCGGTCTGATTACGCGCGGCAGCCGAGCTCGCGCCCGATGGCATCGAGGTGGTGCCGCTGGAGATGGACCTCATCCCGCTCTACAACGCAGATCTAGCCATGGCGATCCCAAGAGCGCCGAGCGGCTCAAGCAGGCCATCGCTGAGGCCGATGCCCTGCTTGTTGCTACGCCGGAGTACAATCGAGGCATTCCGAGCCCCCTCAAGAATGCCAACGACGCCGATCAAAGTCGAAAGCCTCCAGGTCGTCAGTTTCTCATCAAAGAAGAACGGCATCTGCCCTGATGGCTAGGCGCTGCCCTCGCTGTGGAGGCTGGCAACCGTCCGACGCGGACTTCTTGCCCTCCCGGCAGTCGCTGGCCCGCCTGTACTCGCTGCTCGGAGTGCTGGCTGAGGCTGCGGCTGAGTATGACCGCACACCGGTGCACCGTGACGAGGACGGCAATCTGATCCGCCCAGAGGAAGTCGTCGACGACATAGGCGTGGTCCACACCACGCAGAGCGGCAAGCCAGAGCTGACTACGGCGGCGGAGTTCGTGGCCTGGCTGGATGTCGACGTGCGCGGCGCGGCGTGGGCGCTGAAGAGGGGGCAGGGGGCGGCATGAAGGAGCTGCGGCGCGCGTGACGTCTCGGCCGCCTGCCCTCCCACCCGGCTCAGGTGAGGTAGAGCCCACCTCCCATGCGGTCAGCGGGCCATTGGGGCCCAGCCAGGTCATCTCGTCGCTCAGCGCGTCAGGGGGTGCGATGACCGGAGCTACCGGTAGCCTGACGCCCGATGGCAGCACTCAACCGTTCGTGCCG
>JALYTG010000010.1 GCA_030854405.1 Chloroflexota bacterium
GGCAAGCAGTGCGAGAGCCGGCTCGAGCTGCTCGCTCAGCGCCCCGAAGGATGCGCGCGCGCTGTCCCAGCTCGACTCGCTGCCAAACTCGAGGCCCAGGCGCTCGGTCGCTTCGGCGAACTGCGTTGCATCCAGTCGCCTCGTGCCGGTCACCAGCAGCTGCGCCGTGAGCGACGCGATGCCGCCCTTCTTCTCATCCTCGGCCGCCGCGCCCCCATCGAGGACGAGGTGCACGCTGACCAGCGTCCGGCCGGCGAGGGGCACCAGCCAGACGGCCAGCCCGTTGTCGAGGGCATGTCGCTCGAACTGCGGGAAGTGATAGGGGCGCGGCGCGCCGGGAACGGGTCGCACCGCGCTCTGCGTCACGCGGCCTCCTCGCCCTCGGCCGGATTCGCCTCCCCGGCCTGTGGCAGATAGGTCAGCACCACGCGGTTGTCCGCGCGGAGGGCGTTCGTCATCGCGGCGCGGACGCGCGGTGCGTCGACGGCGCGGTAGCGTGCCACCTCGCTGTTGATCCGGTCGGGATCATCAAACAGGCACGCGTACATCGAGACGCGATCCGCGCGCTCGGCCACTCGCTCGAGGCTCGTTTCGATCTGTGAGGCGTGCAGGTTGCGGACACGCTCGAGCTCCTCCTCGCTCGGGCCGTCGCTCGCGAGTCGGTCGATCTCCCCCAGCAGCGCCGCCTCCAGCTGCGCTGGGTCGCCGCCAGGGCGCGCCGTCGTCCACAACGCGAAGATCGAGGCGCCGCCGATGATCGGAAAGAGGAAGACGCTCACGTCCTGGGCGAGGCGCTGCTCGCGCACCAGCGAGCTGTACAGGCGAGACGCGCGCCCCAGCCCGAGGATATCGGCGGCGACTTCGAGGGCATCGAAAGCGTCGGTGCCGAAGACGGGGGCCCGATGGGCGAGGTAGATGCGGGGCAGAGGGACCCGGTCGGCGACCGTCACCCGCACCTCTTCGCCGATCCTCGACGCCACCTCAGCGGCGGGACGGCCGGGCAGGTCCACATTGGCCGGGATTCCGCCGAAGTGGCGCTCTACCATTGAGAGTGCCGCCGATGGCTCGAAGTCGCCCGCGATGGTGAGGACCGCGTTGTTGGGCGCGTACCACGTCGCGAAGAAGGTGCGAACGTCATCCAGCGACGCGGCGCCCAGGTCCTCCATCGACCCGATGGTCGGGTGGTGATAAGGGTGGGTTTCCGGAAAGACGAGCGCCTGCATCCGCTCGTCCCAGTCGCCGTAGGGCTGGTTGTCGACCGACCAGCGTCGCTCGTTCTTGACCACGTCGCGCTGGTTATCCAGTTTCTCCTGCGTCATCGCCGGCAGCAGGCTCGCCATGCGGTCGGCTTCCAGCCAGAGCGCAAGCTCCAGCTCGTGGCTGGGCAGCGTCTCGTAATAGTTGGTGCGGTCGAGCCAGGTCGAGGCGTTGAGCGTGCCCCCGGAGCCCTGCACCAGCGACATGTGCTCCCCCTTCTCGACGTGCAGCGACCCCTGAAACATCATGTGCTCGAAGAGGTGCGCGAAGCCGGTCTTGCCGGCCTTTTCGTGCTTGCTGCCTACGTCGTACCACAGGTTGACCGCCACGATCGGGGCGCGGTCGTCCTGCGAAAGGACGATGCGCAGACCGTTTGGCAGCGCGTGTCGCTCGATCGGTACTGAGGGCACGACGGCCTCCTGCAGGCTGGTTTGGCTGAGGCCGATGCCGGACCGATGCCTCCCGCCGAACGGCCGTCAGGCTACCACGGCAGCATTAGTGGCTGGCTGCAGACGATGCCCACAAGACGCGAGGAGGACGGCCTTTCTGGTTACACCGTCCCGCTATTTGGGGTAGCGTCCTCGTATGAGACATCGCTGATCTGGCTGGACGCTTGCGCTGGCGTCGTGTTCGCGTGCTGGCTGACTGCCAAGGCAATTCCGGCGCCGCCCAGCACAACACTCCCCACGAGTACGCCAGTCAGGACCAGCCGGCGCCGGAATGCGTCCGCCTCCTCGACGCTGGGCAGCCGCAGACTGATGGTGTGACCCTCAGTATCCAGCTCGTCGTCCTGGATCAGCACCCGGATGACGGTCGGATCCTCGTCTGCCCCGTGACCCGACACGTCCTGCCCGTCGTCCAGGCGCATCCGAATAGCGCCGCCTGGCCTGCGCTGCGTCATCTCCGCGAGACTTGCCCGGTCCTGAATAGTCGCTGGCTCGAAGTTGAGGGGGTCACTGGCGACGTCGGTATCCGCCGTCGCGTGACCTCCAGCTCGACGCTCGGCGTCCATCGCGTGTCTCCTCTCCCTCGTTCGAGTTCGGCAGTCAGGGGTCCGCGTCTTCCCACCTCCGGGCGGGCGCACCGGGAGCATACGCGCGTCGCGGCCCAGCGGGCTGTCGGCCAGGCGACACGACACTTCAGTCGACCGCGATCGGCGGCTGGAAGAGGAACGTGGTGAGCGGCCAGGGATTCGAACCCTGAACCTAGTGATTAAGAGTCACTTGCTCTGCCGTTGAGCTAGCCGCCCACTGTGCTAGAGGTCGATTCCCGGGACCGATTCTACCGACGTGGCCATCAGCGGTCCAGTCTGCAATTTGTTCCTCCATCACCTGGCGGCCGTGAACAGCAGCGCTGAGACCTCCTGCGTTTCGGCCCCCGCCCGAAATTCTCGACAGCCAGGTGTAGAGGACCGAAACTGAACACGTGGCCATCCCGGACAGCACTTTGGGCCGCAGGACCGTATCCACGGAGCCGGCCAGCCACCTCGATCGGGTGACAACGGCATTTGGCCTCGTGTCGCTGGCGGCTGCGCTCATGGCCGTGTCGACTCCGATATGGAGCCATTCCGACAGCTGGGCATTTCCGCAGTGGCTTGAGTTCGCCACTGGGGGGGCGATCCTCGCCGCAGGCTTGATCGTGGCTCGCCGGCGCTCGGGGCGCCCCATCGGGCGGCTGATGCTATTGGCCAGCATCGTCTATTTCATTCCGTACGTCAGCAATGCGGCATCCGATCTGGCGTGGACTATCGCCCGGCTGACGTGGTCATGGTGGTTCCCCATCGGAGCGCACATCGCCATCTCCTACCCCGAAGGCCGCCTGCGCTCGACAGGCGACCGCGTCCTCGTGTTGGCGGGTTATGTCGCGACGATCGGGCTCAGTCTCCTGATGGCCTTCGTCGAAGATCCGCTGCAGCTTGGCTGCGAGCGCGATTGTCCGCGCAACCTTCTGCTCGTGCACGGCGACCCCGATCTTTACCAAGTCCTCAACAGCACCGGCAACGTGGCCGCCCTCCTCCTCGCGCTGCTGGTCTTCGGTACGCTCACGAGGCGCTTGTTCGTCGCCACCCGGCCCGAACGTCGAGTCCTCGCCCCAGTTTTCTGGGCCCTGATCGTCAACGTGGCGGCCTACACCGCCTGGATCGTTGCCGGCCTGCTCGCCCCGTCCGCGGAGGAGCTCGCGTACAACGTCCTGAGCGCGGCCGTGATCCTGATTCCGACCGGGCTTATCGTTGGCCTGTGGCGCGGAGTCATGGCTCGTTCCGCGGTCGGCAACCTCCTGGTCAGGATCGGTGAGGGCAAGACGCCCGCGGAGCTCGAACGAGATCTGGTGTGGGCCCTCGGCGATCCGTCCGTCAGGCTGGCGTTCAAGAAACGCGGTCAGACCCGGTTCGTCGATGCGTCAGGGGCTCCGGTGGACGTGATGGAAACGCCGGCCAGAACGGTCACGATAATTGACGGGGCAAACGATGCCGCGGTGGCCGTCATGCACGATCCGTCGCTCCGTCGCGATCAGCCCGAGCTGTTGGATGCGGTGAGCGCAGCCACGCGGATGGCAATCGAGAACCAGCGCCTTCAGGCCGAGGTGAAACTGGTCCGCGAGATGCCGAGCGGCCTCGCCGAGCGGCTTCTGCGCGAGGGGGCTCAGATCGGGGACACGCAGACACTCCTTATCAGCGTGCTGATGTCGGATATTCGCGGCTACTCGACGATCGCCGAGCACGCCGACGTACATGCGCTGGCCGCGCAACTCAACGAACACCGGGGCGCCATGAACCGCGTCGTCTCCGGCCACGGCGGAACGGTCATGCAATTCGTCGGCGACGCGGTATTCGCTGTCTTCGGCGCGCCTCTGCCGCTGCACGACCACGCGCTGCGTGCGGTCCAGGCCGCCATTGAGATGCAGCAGGCGCAGATGGCGATCAACCAGACATGGTCCGCGACGCGTCGACCGCAGTTCGGGCTGGGCATAGGGGTGACCACAGGACAAGTGGCGGCCGCGTTGCTTGGATCGGCAGAGCATGTCGAGTACTCCGTCGTCGGGGACGTGGTGAACCTCGCCCAGCGCATCCAGAATTGGGCGGGCCGCGGCGACGTGGTCATCAGCGACGCGACCTACGCCGAGCTGGACGGAGCAATCCATGCCGAGCGACTACCCGCCGCGACCGTCAAGGGCCGCGAGGTGCCTGTGGTCGCTCATCGCATTGCTGTTCGTCAGTCTGCACAGACGCCGTCTGAAGGTCCCTCCCTCCCGCAGCCGATCGCGGTCGACTGAACGCCGCGGGATGACGCCGCAGTCGGTCAAGTTGGGTCAACCCGGGCTCAGGCGGGCGGACCTGGCCCGCCGAGGGGCTCCGGAGAGTTGCCGTAATGGGCGTTCGCGAAGTCGCGGATGGCGTCGAGCTTGACGGTGTCAAGGTAGAGGAGCCAGCGCCAAGCGGTGACGGCGATCGGATGGCCGAAGTCCTTACCGCTCCATGGGGAGAGGATGAACTTGAACCGCTCGGAGCTCACCTGGGTGTTGACGAAATCGGTGAGCTGCTGGATCGCCGCCTCGTCGAGCTTGCCCGGCTGATACCAGATCACGATTCCGCCGTGCTCGAGGTTGTGAATCACCTGTGACTCGGCTTGCGGAGCCGTGTAGACGCCCCAGTTCGCCGGCGTAGACCAGTGCGGGCCGGAGGTTCCCGGCGTCGAGGAGTACGGTCGCGGCGCTGGCACGGTGCCCACTGCGACGTGGCTGCGCCCGTCATCGGGCTCCGCCTGCCCGACATTGGTGCTCGGTCCTGAGCCTGCAATCGCCACAGCGATGATGCCAACCACCACGCCGGCGACCAGCAGGCCCGCGAGTGCCACGATCCGCCAATCGAGTCCGCTGCGGCGTGTGTCAAGGCGGCGGTTGAGTGCGTCGTCGCTGGCGCGGGAGCGCCGCTGCACGCCTGTGGTTCGTCGTTTGGCCATTGGCGCGTCAGGATAGCCGAGCGTCCAGAGGGCTGCTTCAGGGGCCGTTTCGACCGCTGCGGGTAGAATCGGGCGACCGCCTCGCATCCGGGGCGAAGGGTGGAGGTGAGATGGCGCAGGGCGATAGTGGGGGCCAGAGTATCTTTGGCCTCGCCCGCGAGCTGATCGGCGGGGGGGTCCGGCTGGCTCGGCTCGAGCTCCAGCACGGGCGGCAGGAGGTCGGTGAGCGCCTTGGCGAGGTGCGCTCGGCGGCGATCCTGATCGCGGTGGCGTTGACGCTCCTCTTTCTGGCACTGATCGCCCTCGTCGCTTTCATCATTCTGGGGCTCGCCACCCTCATCGGCCTGCCGTCCTGGCTGGTCGCACTGGTGGTCTTCGTCGTGCTCACCGCAGCCGCTGTCGTCCTCGGCTACAGCGGCGTACGCAGGATCAGGCCACCTGTCCCGCAGGAGACAATGGATTCGGTCAAGGAGGACATTGCGTGGGCGAAACGCTTGCTGAGACGCGGCTAGAGGTCGAGGCGCAGCGCGTCGAGATGGAGCGGACCGCCGAGCAGTTGCGTGCCCGGGTGCAGCGCACACTCGACCTCAAGGCCAAGTTCCGCGAGAATCCGGCGCTCTTCGTGGGCCTGGGAGCCGGCGCGATCTTTCTACTGGCAGGTGGGCCGATGCGTGTCGCACGCATGGCCCGCCGCCGCCTCATGCGGACATCGCCTGAGAAGGCCTACGACACCCTTCCGAAGCCGATGCAATCCTGGGTCGATGCCCTCGTCGACAAGATCGGACCACGCGCCGATGAGGCGCGCCAGCTGCTCGCCGCCGAGCTCGTACGCTGGCGCCACGACCCGGTCAAGAACAAGAAGCTGCGCAAGGAGCTGGCCAAGCAGATGGTCGAGGGCCCGCCGGGTCCCGGCCGCACCGCCTGGAAGGCGTTCGAGGCGGCGGCGGCGATCGCCTCCGCGGCGCTCGCACGTAAGGCGGTCGAGCGCTTCCTGTCGGGGCAGCCGCCCTCCGGGATCCCGCCGCTCGACGCGGCCAGCACCCCTGGCGGCGCGGCCGAGCCAGAACGCTACTCCTCGATGTCGGCGGGCAGCCGCCAGCGCTGAGGTAGACTCAATCCTGCCGTCCTCTCGGGCGAGTGGCGGAACGGCAGACGCGCCGGCTTTAGGAGCCGGTGTCGCAAGACGTGCGAGTTCGAATCTCGCCTCGCCCACCACGTACCGCTGGAGCAGATTTGGTCACCGTATCGACCCGCCCGGAGCCCGGCTCGAAGATGGTCCTCGAGATCGAGGTGCCACCCGCCGAGGTCGACCGGCACTTCGCCACCGCCTATCAGCACGTCGCCGAGCGGACGCGCGTGCCGGGCTTCCGTCCGGGCAAGGCGCCGCGACAGGTGATCGACCGCTTCGTCGGACGCGCCTCGGTGATCGCAGAGGCGATCGATCATCTCGTCAGCACGAGCTACGACGCCGCCCTCGACCAGACCGACATCGCGCCCATCGACCAGCCGAGCGTGGACCTCGATCCCGGGACTGTTGCAGAGGGACAGCCGGTCCGCTTCACCGCAACCGTGGCGGTTCGCCCCGAGGTGCAGCTCGGCTCATATCTCGACTACCCGTTCAGCCTCGAGCCGCACGAGACGACCGACGAGCAGGTCGACGCGATCGTCGAAGAGCTGCGCGAGCAGCAGGCCACGCTGCGCCCGATCGACGATCGCGGCGCGCAGAACGGCGACGTGCTGGCCATCAAGTTCGTGGGCACCATCGACGGCGAGCCGTTCGACGGTGGGTCGGCTGACCGGCTGCCGCTGGTGCTCGGCGAGGGCCGAATGGTCGCCGGCTTTGAGGAGCAGATTGTCGGGATGCGCATGGGCGAGACGAAGGGCTTCGAGGTGACCTTCCCAGACGACTACCGCGCCGAGCAGCTCCGCGGCCGGCAGGCGCACTTCGACGCGACCCTGCTCGACATGCGCGAGAAGCTGCTGCCGGAGGTCGATGACGAGTTCGCCACGAGTGCCGGCGACGTCGAAAGCGTCGAGGCGCTCCGCGAGGAGATCCGCGATGCGCTGACCAAGCGCGGCGAGGATGAGGCGCGCCACCAGTTTGCTGATCGCATCATCGACTTCGCCAGCTCGAACGCGACGGTCGATCTGCCCGAGGTCATGGTCGCCAACGAGATCGAGATCATGCGCGACGAGCTGGGCACGCGGCTCGCCCAGCAGAAGATCGGCATGGAGCAGTACCTCGAGCTCTCGAAGCAGTCACCCGAGGAGCTGAGTACCGAGCTGCGCGAGCCGGCTGCTCGCCGTGTGAAGACGCTGCTGGTCCTCTCGGCGATCGCCGAGAAGGAGGGAATCGACGCCTCTGACCAGGACATTGACGCCGAGATCGGCGAGCAGCTCGCGCGCTACGGCGAGGATGCACGTCTGCGAGAGTACCTCACCGGCCGGCGCGGTCGTTCGTACCTGCGCATGACGTTGCGCAACCGTAAACTCGTGGATGTCCTGATCGAGCGGGCAACCAACGACCCCGATACCACACCACAGGAGACGGAGTAACCGATGCTGGTCCCGATGGTCATCGAGAGCAGCGCCCGTGGCGAGCGCGCTTTCGACATCTACTCACGCCTCCTCAAGGAGCGGATCGTCTTCCTCGGTGATGCGATCGAGGATCACATCGCCAACCTGATCATTGCGCAGCTCCTCTTTCTCGAGTCCGAGGATGCCGAGAAGGACATCAGCCTCTACATCAACTCGCCCGGCGGCGTCGTCACCAGCGGGCTGGCGATCTACGACACGATGCGTTATCTGCGGGCGCCGGTGAGCACCATCTGCATCGGGCAGGCGGCGTCGATGGGGGCCGTGCTGCTGGCGGCGGGCGCAACCGGGAAGCGCTATGCGCTGCCGAACAGCCGGATCATGATCCACCAGGGATCGGGCGGCTTCCGCGGCAACACGCCAGACGTCGAGATCCAGATGCGCGAGATGCTGCACCTCACCGATCGCCTGATGCACATCCTCGCCGACCATACGGGGCAGGAGTTCGACCGGGTCAAGAAGGACGCCGAGCGCGACTACTTCATGAGCGCCGAGGAGGCGAAGGCCTACGGTCTGATCGATCAGGTGTTCGTCGGCAACACCGAGTCGCTGATCAGCATGGCCCAGGCCGCCGGCGGCGCCATCCCGTCCGCGAAGGAGGCGGCCGAGGCGGACGCGAAGCCGGCGCCCGCCAAGAAGTAGACCGATCCGTGGCAGGCCCGGCAGCCTCGAGGTCGAGCAGCCGGTGCTTGACCGCTGGATCGGCGCCCCAGCCGCTGAAGCCATCGGAGGCGCGGACCACGCGGTGGCATGGCACGATCGGGAAGAGCGGACAGCGGGCCATGGCATTGCCAACCGCGCGGGCGGCGCGCGGGCTCCCGACACGGGCCGCCAATTCGCCGTACGTTGCGGTCGCGCCGTACGGGATCGCCAGTGCTGCCCTGTAGACGGCGCGGTCGAAGGGGGCCAGCCCGGTCAGATCGAGCGCGATGGTGAAGAATCGTCGACGCTGGGCGAGGTATTCGTCGAGCTGGCGGGCCAGGGGCGCGAGTGCGTCGGGATCCGGCTCGATTAGTCCGCCGAAGCGGCGCCGCAGCGGCCCAAGGAAGGCCTCGAGTCCGGAATCGCGCGAAAGTGCCGCGACACCGCGCCTGCTGCGTGCGGCGAGCATCGGTCCAAGCGCGGTCTCGAGCTGAGCGAATGCGACCTGCGACATCGGCCAAGGCTAAACGAAGGTGGTCAAAGGCGCGTGGTATCCTGCGGGCCGTTGTCCGAACCAGCCGGCGAGGCCGCCCCAACCCATGACCACCAAGAGCAAGGTCCCGTACCGCTGCTCCTTCTGCGGCAAGAGCCAGGAGCAGGTGCGCAAGCTGATCGCGGGTCAGGGCGTCTACATCTGCGACGAGTGCATCAACCTCTGCCAGGAGATCATCGAAGAGGAGATGCTCGAGGCGCCGCGGCCGAAGACTTCCCAGTCGCCTCTGCCGAGCCCGCGCCGGATCAAGGAACAGCTCGACCAGTACGTGATCAGCCAGGAGCAGGCCAAGAAGGTCCTCTCCGTCGCGGTCTATAACCACTACAAGCGCGTCAATGCCGGCCACCAGGTTGATGACGTTGAGCTCGGGAAGAGCAACGTTCTGCTGGTCGGGCCAACCGGCTCCGGAAAAACGCTGCTGGCGCAGACGCTGGCGAAGGTGCTGGACGTTCCGTTCTGCATCGCCGATGCGACCAGCCTGACCGAGGCCGGCTATGTCGGGGAGGATGTCGAGAACATCCTCCTGCGCCTGATCCAGTCGGCCGACTTCGACGTCCAGCGCGCCCAGCGCGGGATCATCTACATCGACGAGATCGACAAGATTGCGCGCAAGACCGACAACCCGTCGATCACCCGAGACGTGTCGGGCGAGGGCGTGCAGCAGGCGCTGCTGAAGATCCTGGAGGGGACGGTGGCCAACGTACCGCCGCAGGGTGGACGCAAGCACCCGCACCAGGACTTCATCCAGATCGACACCACCAACATCCTCTTCGTGTGTGGAGGCGCCTTCGAGGGCCTTGAGAAGATCGTGGAGGAGCGGGTCGGCAAGCGTTCGATCGGCTTCGGCTCGCAGGCACACCAGTCGAAAGACGAGCGCCGTAAAGCGCTGCTCGACCGCCTCATGCCGGAAGATCTGCTCAAGTACGGGCTGATCCCCGAGTTCGTCGGTCGCCTGCCGGTTGTCGTCTCGCTGGCGGCGCTTGCGCAGCCGGACCTGGTCCGGGTCCTCACCGAGCCGAAGAATGCCGTGACGAAGCAGTTCAGCAAGTTCCTCTCGATCGACAAGGTCGAGCTCGTCTTCACGCCCGAGGCGCTCGAGGCGACCGCACGCCTGGCGCTCGACCGCAAGACCGGGGCCCGGGCGCTGCGGACGATCGTCGAGGAGGCGCTCCTCGAGGTGATGTACGACATCCCCGAGCGCACGGATGTGACCAAGGTTGTCATCACTGCGGAGACGATCGAGCACGGCCAGCCGCCGATGCTGGTCACCGAGACCGAGGATGCGGAGCCGCGCCGCCGCGGCAAGGGACGGGCCGAGACCCGCATCGACGTGCCCGAGGAAGAGTCCGCCTAGTCCTCCGCCCGCCGGATGCCGGCCCGGTCGAGGGCATCCGTGACCCGCTTCTGCAGCTCGGCGCGGGCGGCCAGGTGGTCCACACTGCGAACCTGGCCGGACACATGGAGCGAAGCGCCCGATTCGCCGCGCCAGGTGTGCGCCACCATCGGCGCCGCCAGGATCCGGGCGGTCCAGTCGGGATCGGCCTGCAGCTCGGCGCCGATCTCATTCACGATCGCGCTCGCCGCGTCGGTATCGGCGTCGGGAGCCACCTGGATCTCGAGCTCGAGCGGAGACCAGAGGCGCGTCGTATTGGATGCGACGGTGATCGCGCCGTTCGGCACGCTGTGCATGGTGTTGTCAAGATCGCGGAGGACCGTCCGTCGCAGGCTGATGTCCTCCACCACCCCCTCGACCCCGGCGATGCGGACGACGTCGCCTTCGCTGTACTGGTTCTCGATCACCACGAAGATGCCGGCCAGCCAGTCCCTGATCAGGGTCTGGGCGCCCAGCCCAACCGCGATGCCAACCACACCGAGCCCTGCCACTGCCGGGCCGATGTTGATCGCGAACAGGTCGAGCACCATGAGCGTCGCGATAACGCCAATCACGATCGCGGCGATGCGCTCGGCAAGGCCCTCGAGGGTCCTGATCCGGCGCTCGAGCTCCGCCCGCTGAAGCGCCTCTCCGCCGCGCTGCCGCGCGCGCCGTTCGAGGAGGTGCCGGCCGCTGATCCGCGCGGCGCTACGCACCGCGACGTACGCGACCAGGGCCACCGCCCCGATCGCGGCAACCTGCAGCGTGATCTCGGCCCAGTTCGGGAGCATCAGCACACAGGGATGGTAGCAACGGGTGCCCGCCGGCTGGGTACGATTGGTGTACCGCCGACGGTACTTCCGAACGCTGCGTGCGGCGGTGAGGTCACGTCTAGGATGGTGCGACTGAAACCACGCACGTTGCGAATCAGCTCCCACGACAGGATTGGAACCAAGCAGATGAGCTCTTCGACACCCCGCCGCTCCGGCTTCCGCCTGCCATGGGCCGGCGATACGCCAGGTGGCGAGCCGACCGAAGGCCAGACCAAGGCGACCGAGCCAGAGGTCGCTGCAGACACCGCCAACGCCAAGGAGGCGCCGCCGGAGACGGCAAGCGCCAAGGAGGCGAGCGCCAAGGAGGCGACACCCGTGCCCACGCCAGAGCCGACCGCCGCCGAGCCTGCGCCTCCCCCTGCCGCGCCGGAGCCGGAGCCCACGAGTGAGTTCCTGCTCGAGATGATCGCCGCCATGCGCGGGGTCGCCGAACACGCGCGGAGCAACGACGTCGCGGAGCTGCGCACGAAGGTCGAGGAGCACGTCGCACGCCTCAAGAGCGAGGCCGAGAAGCGTGCCGCCGAGCTGCGGCGCCGAGCCGAGGCGGACGTGACCGCCATTGGCGAGTGGGCCAAGACCGAGGCGGAACGCATCCGCGTCGAGGCCGAGTCGCGGGTCGCCGCGCGGCGCCAGCAGCTCGACCAGCAGCTGGCTGCCGACGCGAAGCGAGCCGAGCGCGAGGCCGAGGACGTTGGCGGCCGGGTCTCGGAGTACGAGCGCGAGCTCGACGCATTCTTCGCACAGCTGACCGACATTACTGATCCTGCCGCCTTCGCGGCTGCCGCCAAGCGCATGCCGCACGCGCCGAAACTCGCGCTCGACGCATCAAGCGCATCCAGCGCACCGAGCGCACCGAGCGCACCGAGCGCATCCGCCGAAGCGAGCGAGACGAATACCGAGCGGAGCATGGCAGCCCTCGGCCTGGGTGAGGCCCCGGCCGCGGAGGAGCCGGCGGCGCCGACCAACGGTACGCCCGCAGCGAACGGGACCGCCACAGCCCCCGGCGCGGCGACAGCCTCGACCGCGGAAGCCGCCGAGGGGGAGAAGCAGCCCAGCGATGCCGAGCTGGCGGCCCGCCTGGCCGAGCTCGACGTCAAGCTCGCCGGAAAGCCCGCCGGAAAGCCCGCCGGAAAGCCCGCCTCAACCGCGCCTCCCGCGGCCGAAACCAGTGATGCCGAGGTCGCCACCACGGTGGTGGTCAAGGGACTGGGCAGCTTCGGCGCCATCACTGCGTTCAAGCAGGGCCTCGAAGGGGTGGAAGGGATCCGATCCGTCACCCTCAGCCTGGGGCCGTCCGGCGAATTCGTCTATCGCGCCACGCACGCCGCCAGCTTCGACCTCGAGGCGGCGATCCGCACCGTGGAGCGCGGCACCACCACGATCGAACGCCAGCCCGACGGTGCCTTGCGGGTCGCGATCAGCCGTCCAGCTCGCTAGCTTCAAGGTCTCGTCTCGGGGGCGTGCTAGACTCCGCCGCACGGCGTTGACCGTGAGGAGTACCTCGCCATCGGCCGCCAGAGAGGGCAGGTCCTAGGCTGCGAACCCGCTTCGGAACGGGCGAGGGAAGTCGTACGCGAGCCGGACGGGTCCGCCCGATAGCGCGGGAATGAGGGCAGCACCGGTCCGGCCGATGCAGCCGAACGAAGGTGGTACCACGGCCCGTTCGTCCTTCGACGAGCGGGCTCTTTGCTTGTCCTGGGAGGCGGAGCGATGACGACAACGACACGACGCGAGCTCGCGCCGCGCTACGACGCCGCCTCCGTCGAGCCCGGCATCTACGAGCGCTGGCTCGAGAGCGGCGCGTTTACACCTGCGCCTGAGCGGCCCGATGATGCCGAGCGGTTCGTCATCATCCAGCCGCCGCCGAACGTCACCGGCTCGCTGCACATGGGCCATGCGGCGCGGACCACGGTTGAGGACACCCTCATCCGCTACCACCGTATGCGCGGCGACGACACGCTCTGGTTGCCGGGGGTCGACCACGCGAGCATCTCTGCCCAGTTCGTGCTCGATCGGATCCTGGCCGAGGAGGGGGAGACACGGGACTCGCTCGGCCGGGAGCGGTACCTCGAGCGGATGTGGCGTTTCATGGACGTGACCCGCGACGTGATCGGCCTGCAGCAGCGGAAGCTGGGGGCCAGCGCCGACTGGACTCGGCTGCGCTTCACCATGGATCCAATCAGCGCCCGCGCCGTGCGCACCGCGTTCAAGGCGCTCTGGGACGCCGGTCTCGTCTACCGCGGCGAAGGGCTGGTCAACTGGTGCCCGCGCTGCCTCACGACGATCAGCGATCTCGAAAACGTCCATGTTGAGGAGCAGGGCACGCTCTGGACGATCCGCTACCACCTTGCCGGCGACGACGGCAAGCCTGATCCCGAACGCTGGATCAGCGTTGCCACGACGCGGCCGGAAACCCTCTTGGGCGACGTGGCCGTGGCGGTGCACCCGGACGACGAGCGCTACGCCCACCTGGTTGGGGCGCGCGCGATCCTTCCCTTCCTTGGCCGAGCGCTCCCGATCATCGCTGATCCCGCCGTGCAGCGAGACTTCGGCACGGGTGCGGTGAAGATCACGCCAGCGCACGACCCCGATGACTATGCGATGGCGCAGCGCCACGAGCTGCCTGCGATCAACGTGCTCACCGACGAGGCGCGCATCAACGGTGCGGGAGCCGAGTTCGCCGGGCTTGATCGATATGAGGCGCGACATCGGATCGTCGAGCGGCTGCGTGAGGTGGGCGATCTCCAGGACGAGCAGCCGCATCAGATGTCGGTGGGACGCTGCGACAGGTGCGGCACGGTGAGCGAGCCACGGCTGAGCGTCCAGTGGTTCGTCCGGGTGAAGCCGCTCGCCGAGCGAGCGCTCGCATCGGTGACGGAGGGTCGGACCGAGATCGTGCCGCGGCGGTTCGTGAAGGTGTATGCCCATTGGATGGAGACGATCCACGACTGGGCCGTGGGTCGGCAGCTATGGTGGGGGCACCGCATCCCGGCCTGGTTCTGTCCGGACGGACACATCACCGTGACCGATGCCGTCGAAGGGCCCGACGCCTGCGCAGAGTGCGGACGCCCGGCCTCCGAGCTGACCCAGGAGACCGATATCCTGGACACCTGGTTCAGCAGCGGCCTGTGGCCGTTCTCGACGCTCGGTTGGCCGGAGCGAACGCCCGACATGGAGCGCTTCTATCCGACCACCGTCATGGAGACCGCCTACGACATCCTCTTCTTCTGGGTTGCCCGGATGATGATGCTGGGGCTCTTCTGCACCGGCGTGGAGCCATTCCGCACCGTCTACCTGAGCGGGTTGATCCGGGCCGACGGCGGCCTGAAGATGAGCAAGACGAAAGGCAACGTGGTCGACCCCCTGGGGATGATCGACGAGATCGGCGCCGATGCGCTGCGCTTCGCCCTGGTGATCGGCACCTCGCCTGGAAACGACCAGCGTCTGACGGACTCGAAGCTCGACGGCGCGCGCAACTTCACCAACAAGTTGTGGAATGCCGCGCGTTACGTGCTCGGCGCCCGACCCGAGCCGTTCACTCAGCTGGCTGGCGAGCCCACCCTTGCCGAACGGTGGATCCGCTCACGCCTGGCCGACGCGACCGAGCGCGCCACCCGACAGCTCGATGCCCTCGATCTGGGTGGCTATGCGGCGACCGTGCACGAGTTCGCCTGGAACGAGTTTGCCGACTGGTTCCTGGAGCTTGCCAAGGTCGAGCTCCGTCGCAACGACGCTTCGGATGAGGACCGGGCGCGCGTCTGGAGCTGCACCGCGAGCGTGCTCGCCGATCTGTTGCGGCTGGCACACCCGATCATGCCCTTCGTCACCGAGGAGATCTGGGACGCGCTCGGGAGCGTCGCTCCCGACGCCACCGCAGGTGAGCCCCTGATCATCACCGCGCCCTGGCCCCGCCCAGATGTTCGTGAGCCGTCGGCTGAGGAGGAGATGGCGAGCCTGATGGAGCTGGTGCGAGCGGTGCGCAACCTGCGCATGGAGTCTGGCGCGGCGGCGGGCGCGTGGTTGCCGCTCGCCATCGCTCCCAGCGATGCCTTGGCGGCTGCCACGATCGAGCGCGGCCGTGGCTACATCGAGCCGCTCGCCCGCGTGCGTCCGATTGAGATCGCGCCGCAGGACCGGCGCCCTGCCGCGGTCGCCGCGTCGCCGCTCGGCGCCGCATGGTTCCCGGCCGCGGAGGGAACGGGTGACTCCGGGAAGCGGCGCCAGGCTCAGAGGGAAGAGCTACGGAGTGGGATCGAGCGTCTCCGCAGCCTGCTCGCCAACCCATCCTTTGTCGCGAAGGCCCCGCCCGAGGTGGTCGCACGGGAGCGCGGCCGGCTGTCGGAGCTCGAGGAGCGCCTGCGACAGCTCGGCTCCCGCTGAGCCCAACCCGAGGAGCGAGGCGGGGGATAACGGCCGCGGCTGCTAGAATCGCCGCTTCTCGTAGCAGTCTGATAGGCAGATGTCATTCCTCAGGCGCAAGAAGAGTGAAGAGCCGGAGCCCCCGCCAGTCCCCCAAGCGGTGCAGGAGGAGGTCGCCGCCGAGAGCTACTCGCTGAAGCTCTCGTACATCGCAAAGAGCAGCGATGGGCTCCGCCTGGCTGCCGATGCGAACGTGCTGCGGGCAATCCCGGGGATCATCGAGCCGCTCAGCATGACGCCGGTCGAGGTGATCGAGCCGTTGCCGCTGGAGTACAGCGAGGGTGCGCCGGCGATCGAGCGCTTCAATGAGATGCAGCAATGGGTCCTGGCGCGGCGCGACCTTGGGCCAATCGGTCGGCACGGCCTGTATGTGCTCGAGCTCACAGAGGCGCTCGACATGACCGTCGACACCTTTTTCTGCGCACTGCTTCACGGCGAGACGGATACGAGCGGCTACCCCGAATACAACGCCATTGTGGGCGGGTTCGCCAGCCATTGGGACGAGCTGTCTGGCGAGCTCGTCATCCGATCGGTCGTCGGCTGGGGTGGGAGGGGGCTGCGGGCTGACACCGGTCGGATCGGCCAGAGGCTGGTGAGCAGCCTGTACCAGCAGGTGATCGCCTCCGGCTACAGCCTGGGGGCCGCCGAACAGGCACGGCTGCCATCAATCGGTCTGCGATCAGGTCTCGTCTGTGCGCACTGCGGCTTCGAAGCGGGTAGCGCCAAGGCATTCTACTGCCCCAAATGCGGCATGCGGATGGTGCGGGGGGCCTAGCCGCTCGCTGGCGCGGTAGGTACTTTCAGCGCACCGCCGATGGTCCCGAGTCCCATTGTCGGTCGGGTGGGTCCGGCTGATAGTGGTGCGGTCCGTCACTGTCCGTCACACAAGGAATCTGCATGGACCGACCGTCCGTCCTGCTCGCTTTGGCCGATGATCCTGCCGCGTACATTGAGGCGCTGACGCGAGCCGGCTTTGATCCGATCACCGACACGGAAGCAGCCAGCCGTCGCTTGAGCGAAGGCGGCGATCTCCAGCTTGCCGTGCTCGACTGCGATCTGCCGGCATCCACGGTCGCCACCGCCTACGGCGCGCTGCACGGACACCGCCAGGTGGCGACCCTTCTCTTGTTGGGCCCGGAGAGCGAGGCGCTTCCCCCCGGCGTCGGAGGCCCGAGCGACGAGTACGTCCTGAAACCAATCCCGCCGGAGGCGCTCGTCTTCCGGCTCCAGGCGCTCCTCATTCGCGCCGGGAGCAGCCTGCCCGCGGAGTCCTCGTCCTGGGTCGATGCGGATGCACTGAGCAGCGCGCCGATCGCCGGCGAAGGACACGTGGTCAGCGTCTTCGCGCCGAAAGGCGGGGTTGGCAAGACGACCATCGCGGTCAACGTCGCCGTCGCGCTCCGCGAGCAGACCCGCTCGCAGGTACTCCTGCTCGACGCAGACGTTGGCGTCGGCAACGTGACCGCCGTCCTCGAGGTGCCGTTCCGCTACGGCCTCGCAGACCTGGCGGATAGCCCCCCCGAGGAATGGACCGATGCGGCCTTCGAGCTGCTGATCAGCACCCACACGGAGAGCGGCGTGCGCGTGCTCACGTGGGGCAGCGATCCGGGCCAGTCCGAGCGCGTCGGCGTCGACCTGCTCCTCGCGGCCCTGCGCTGGGCGAAGCGGCATCACTCCCACGTGATTGTCGATAACCACCCTGGGTACGACGACCGCACGATGGCGATGCTGACCCTCTCTGACGAGATCTTCCTGGTCATCACGCCGGAGGTGGGGGCCTTGCGCAATAGTGCGCAGTTCCTCGACCTTGCGCGCGAGGTTGGCCTCGGCAGCATGGTGCGGGTGATCGTCAACCGGGCGAATCACGGCATCAAGCTCGCCGACATGGCCAGGTCGCTCGGACTCCCGATTTCCGCCACCATCGTCTCGGCCGGGCCGAAGGCTGTGATGGCCGCCAACGAGGGAAAGCCGGTCATCACCAAGTTCCCAAAGGAGAAGATCTCCGACGACCTTCATCGGGTCGCGCGCCTCATCTCCCGGCCCGAGGCGTCGGCTGCCCCAGCGGCCGCTGAGCGGCCATGGTGGCTCCGCTTCGGGACCCGTACCTCCGGCGCTTGACCCCAACCCCGGCTGAGCGTTGCGCCCGCTCGGCGCGCCTGCCATCATGCCGCGCGAGCTCCGCTGAGCCGCCCTCAATCGTTCGGAAGGAATGAGCCCGGATCTCGGGCGCCGATAACGTGCCGACCTACGATTACCAGTGCCGCAGCTGCGGCAACACGACCGAAGTGATCCACTCCATGCTGGAGGACGGTCCGACCACCTGCGAGATCTGCGGCGGCCAGCTTCGTCGCGTCTTCTATCCGACCGGCATCATCTTCAAGGGAACGGGGTTCTACAAGACCGATTCACGCAGCGCAGCGACCTCCGACTCCTCCTCCCGGAGCGCTCCCTCGAAGAAGTCCTCGAAGGACGGTTCATCGAAGGAATCGGGCACTGCGTCTGGCAGCGACGCATCAAGTCCCAGCCCCTCGGCATCGGACTCGCGGGGGAGCGGGGGCTCATCGGCACCCGATTCCCCGAAACCGCCAAGCCAATCGGACGGGCGCTGATCGCCATCGCCTGGGGACCGGCGCACGGACGAGGCGTGGATCAGGCGGAACGCGCCTGTTGAGTACCGCAACGTCGGCAGAAGTGGGCGCTTGCCGACAGGGAGAGCCCACACTGCCCGCAGCTCTGGACCCCAACATGGCTCATCGCCTCTGCCACTTCGCGGGCTGAGGCGTCCCAGAACGAGACGCCGCCGTGGGCGACCATCCGCCGACTGAGATCGGTTGAGCCCGGCGAGGCGCCGCGTGACCTGTAGGGGAGCATGTTTGGTCGCGCGCTCTCGACGGAACCCTGCCCCGGGTCATCCAGGCCCAGGCTGTCCAGCTGGGCGCGGCGCGCGGCGAGCGTCGCGGTGTCCGCTTCGGCGGCGACGCGATCTCTTGCGGGCGCCGGGGTCGGTCGGGGCATCGGCATGATCGTTTCACTGATGGGCGTGTAGCTGCGCCGCTCGAAGGGGATCGGCTCGGTCTCAGGGGCGGCCTCGGCCTCGGCCGCGACTGGCTCTGGCTCGGGGGCGGCCTCGGCCGCGACCGGCTCTGGCTCAGCGGGGGCCTCGGCCGCGACCGGCTCTGGCTCAGCCTCCGCCGCTGCATCATCGTCCCAGGCAAGGATGTGAACCGGTGGCTCGACTATCCCGGGTACGGGCTCGGGCTCAAGCGCGGCCTGGATCGGCTCCGGCTCGAGGGTGTACTCGAATGGCTGAGCCTCCGGCGCGGGCTCCAGCGCCGCAATGACCGGCTCGGGCTCCAGCTCGAGCTCCAGCTCGGCAATGACCGGCTCGGGCTCCAGCTCGAGCTCCAGCTCGGCAATGACCAGCTCCGGCTCCAGCTCGGCAATGACCAGCTCGGGCTCCAGCTCAGCACTGACCGCCTCCGCAATCGGCTCGAGGACAAGCGGCTCCTCGACCGGCTCGGCGATTGCCTCGAGTAGCAGCGGCTCCTCGACCGCCTCCGCAATTGGCTCGAGCCCGTCTGCGGGCAAGGCCACGCCGGGGTGACCGTTGCCGTTCGCCTCTGCCATGACGAGGTCAGACGAAGGCCAGGCTGTCTCGAGCTCCAGCGTTGCGCCCTTCAGCTCCGCGGCCTGTACAGCATCGTATGCGGTCGCCGCGTCCAACTGCCGCAGGAAGTCGTCGGCGCCTGTAATCGGGACGCATGAGCGGCACCGTCCGGCGTCATCATTCCAGCAGTTGATGCAGGTGTACTGGCGGCAGTCGATGCAGAAGCTGAATGACTGGTGGAATGCGTCGAGCTGATGAGAGGCGAGTGCCTCCTCCTCTGTCCGAATGCCGTCGCCGATCGCGTCGCCCAGGGCGTCCTGGCTCATGATGTAGTTGCGTAGTCCGGTGACGAGGCCTCGGGTTTTGCGCATGGCGTTCAGGCGGGTGGGCGCATTGAACTCGTAGCGCGTCCCGCACCGTTCGCAGAAGGATTCAGTGATGGCTTCTGTCATCCGCTCTCAAAAACACCGATACAACGGTGGCAATCAGGGGGCCACAGTATACCGACGGGCCCTGCCGAACCCCCATGGGCGCTTTGGTTCCCATCGGGAAGCCGTTCGTACCCCGCGTGCTAGGATCGGCCGCGAATGGGGATACTGTCGAAGGTCGAGGCCTTCCTCGAGCGCGTGTTTGAGGCCCCGGCCGGGCGCCTTGGGGCGAAGCTGCAGCCGGTCAGCCTCGTGAAGCGGATCGAGCGCGCCATGGACACCAATAAGTCATTCGGCGACCAGGGCGTGATCGTCCCCAACCAATACGATCTGCACCTCCACCCCACCGATTTCGGATCCTTTGAGTCGTACCGGAGCGCGCTCGAGGATGATCTTGCGCACGGGGTCCTGGCGCGGGCGCGGCGCGAGCGGTATCGGCTGGTGGCCCGTCCGCGGGTCCAGCTCCTCGCAGACAGCACGACGCGGCGCGGCGATGTACGGGTCGCGGCACGCGTGGCCGACGAGGCGGGATCGCACGTCCGGGAGGACCGGCCGCTGGCGGCGACCTCGGACACCATGGTCTTCAAACGCGCCGCCGGCGATGGCGAAGCGCCCGATTCAGCGCGGCGAGCCTACCTGCTGGTCAGCACCGCCGGCTCCCCGCCGGTGCAGTTCGACCTCGGCGGACCGCTGATCGGCGTGGGCCGGGCGAGCGACAACGACGTCATCGTGGACGACCCGCTCGTCAGCCGCCACCACTGCCAGCTCAAGCTGCAGCACGGGGCCTACAGCTTCGCCGATCTCGGCAGCCGCAACGGATCGGCCGTGAACGGTCAACAGGTGAGCGAGATCGCGCTGGGGCCGGGCGACCTGATCCGGGTCGGCGACACGGAGCTCGAGTTCTGGGTGCGCGAATGACCGGAGAGCTTCTCCGGATCGTGCTCCTCGTCCTGCAGCTCGGCTTCCTCGGAATCCTGTACGTCATACTCTTTGGCTTCGCCCGCTCCCTGCTGCACGACCTGCGCAGCGCAGAGCGCACCCAGGCTGCCTCTCGCGCCGGAATCGGGCGCCTGGCGGTGCTCGAGTCGCCGGAGGGCGAGCCGCCGACCGGAACCACCATCGCCCTGGGGCCGATCAACTCCATTGGCCGCAACGTGAACAACACGATCTACGTCGAAGATGACTTCGCGAGCGCGAGCCACGCCATGCTCACCTTTCGCGGCAGATCGTGGTTCGTCGAAGACCAGGCAAGCACCAATGGCACGTACGTCAACGGCCACCGGATCGATCGTCCGGTCGCGCTGTCGTTCGGGGACGAAGTGACGATCGGCCGCGTTCGCATGCGCCTAGATCGCTGAGCCGCCAAACCTGATGCGCGTCACCTGGCGGGCGGTCGAGCTGCGTATGCTCCTACCGCTGCTGGTCCTGGTCCCGCTCGGCTTCGCGGTCACCCATATCGCACAGAGCGGGAAGCTCGAGCCCGGGCCCTTGGGCCTGGCGATCGCCTACGTCGGCCTCATGCTGATGGCGCACATCGTGCTCGTCGCAAGCGGCTTCCGAGGCGATCAGCTTGTGCTGCCGCTGGTCGCGGTGGTCGGCGGCATCGGTCTGGTCATGCTGAACCGCCTACCGCAGGAGCTGGCAGGCACCAGCGTGTTCGGGATCCAGCTGGGGATGGCGGCGACGCAGGTGCTCTGGTTCGCGGTCGGACTGATCGCAATGCTGGCCATAGCGATCGGGCTTCGGGACGACGGGATCCTGCGGCATTACAAGTACACCTGGGCCGCGGCCGGAGCGGTGCTGCTGATCGCGACCTTCCAGTTCGGCAAGGAGGTGAACGGGGCACGGCTCTGGATCGACCTCGGACCCGTTCAGTTCCAGCCGGGCGAGTTCATCAAGCTGGTCCTGGTCGTCTTCATCGCCGCCTACCTCGCCGAGCGCCGCACCCTCCTGGCCGAGGCGAGCACCAGGGTTGGCCCGATCGCGATCCCGCCCCTGCCCTACCTGCTGCCGATGCTTGCCATGTTCGTGATCGTGATGGGAATCGTGGTCTTCAGCAAGGATCTCGGCACTGCGCTTCTCTTCTTCGGCATCTTCCTGACGATGCTCTTTGTGGCGACCGGGCGGCGCAGCTATGTGCTGATCGGGATCCTGCTCTTTCTTGCCGGCGCCTTCGCGGCGTACAAGCTGTTCGGCCATGTGCGGGTGCGGGTCGACAACTGGATCGACCCATTCGGCGACCCGAACGGCGCCGGCTATCAGACCGTGCAGGCGATCTACGCCTTCGGTCGTGGTGGCCTCTTCGGCGAAGGGCTGGGGCAGGGACTGCCGACGATCAATGGCGTGCTGCCGATCCCCTTCGTCCATACCGACTTCATCTTCGCGGCGGTCGCCGAGGAGCTTGGCCTGATCGGCGCGTTCGCACTGCTGGCCCTGATGCTGACGCTCGTCTTCCGAGGCCTGCGAATCGCCGTGCTGGCGCGTGACGACTTCAGCACGATGCTGGCGGTGGGCCTGACCGCGAGCCTCGGACTCCAGACACTGATCATCGTGGCCGGCAATCTGAAGCTCGTGCCGCTGACCGGAATCACGTTCCCGTTCGTCAGTTATGGCGGCAGCAGTCTCCTCGCCAGCTTTCTGATGGTCGGGCTGCTCCTGGCCATCAGCCACCGCTCGGCGCTCGACGTCGCCCCGCGGGTGGCGCCGCCATGATTGGCACCAACGTGCGGCGCCTCGCCCTCTACCTGCTGCTCGGCTTCGCGGTGATGACCGGCGGGCTCGCCTATTGGCAGGTGATCGACGCGCCGCAGCTGGCCGCGCGTGAGGACAACCCGCAGGTGATCGCGGCTCACCGCAGCCAGCCGCGCGGCACGATCTTTGATGCGCGAGGCCAGGTCCTCGCGTCCAGCACGGTGACCGACGGCATTAGCCGGCGCAGCTACGTTGATCCTGCCTTCAGCCACCTCATTGGCTACGCCAGCCTGCGCTTCGGCACCACCGGAATCGAGCGGGCATTCGACGACCTGCTCACCGGGCGCGCCGATCCGAATCCGATCCGCGACCTGGTCGGCGAGATCCTGGCCCGCCGGCCGGAGCCGAAGGATCTGACCCTCACAATCGACAGGCGGCTGCAGGATTTCGCGGCGGCGCAGCTCGGATCGAGCGTCGGTGCTGTCGTCGCCCTCGACCCGTCGACAGGTGCCATCCTGGCCATCACTTCGACCCCGACCTTCGATGCGACGCCGATCTCCGGCGAGCCCGAGCCCGCCGGCGTCGCGATGGATGCCATCCGCGCGCAGCCCAACAATCCGCTCGTGGCGCGGGATCGACAGCGCTACACGCCTGGGTCGATCATGAAGATCTTCACCGCAGCCGCGGCACTCGACGCAGGTGCGATCACGCCGCGGACCACCTTCCCCGATCAGCCGAAGCAGGAGACGGAAGGTTTCCCGGTGCAGGGCTTCACCATTACCGAGCATGACCTATCGCCGGTGCAGCCCGCGCTCTGGGACCTGTCACCGGCCCTGCAGGTCTCGAGCAATATCTATTTTGCCCACGTCGGGCTCAAGCTGGGAGCGGAGCGGTTCCTCGACTACTCCCGGCGCTTCGGCTTCTGCTCGCCCCTCGCGATCGGCCCCTCGGGCAGGGAGCTACCGGTGGCCCCCTCGTATGTCACCGCTTCAACCGACGACGGCTGCGCACCGTTCAGCGATCAGGTGGAGCTGGCGAGCGCCTCGTTTGGACAGGCCAGGGTCGATGTGACACCGATCCAGATGGCGCTCGTCGCCGCGACCATCGCCAACGGAGGAGCGATGCCGCACCCGTTCGCGGTGCGTGACGTCCGAGCCCACTCGGACGGCGCGCCGAGTGCGAACGTGCTCGAGACCTACGCCGGCGGCGCAGGACACGGCGTCGTGTCAGGCGGGACCGCTGCGACGCTGCGCTCAGCCATGATCGACGCCGTGGAGGGGCCGCTCGGCTCGCTGTACGCGGGGGCCGGCGCGGTGAAGCTCTACGGCGTGAGCGGTGTGAAGACGGGCGGCAAGACTGGAACCGCCCAGCGAGGCGAGGGGCAGCAGCCGCACTCGTGGTTCATCGGCTTCGCGCCGGCGCAGGAGGGTGCGACACCGGCGATCGCGGTCGCGGTCCTGGTCGAGGGCGGAGGGTCAGGCTCCGGCAACGCGGCCCCCATCGGTGGCGCCGTCATGGCCGAGTGGCTGAAGCTGCAGGCGGGCGGCTGAAGCCCTGCATCGGTCGGGTCTGAACCGTCCTGTTACCGGCTGGGGTATTGTGTTGGGCGGGGATCCAGGCGAAATGCCCGCGCCCGAACCCGAGGCCCACCACTAGGGGAGACCGTGAAGACTGTCCAGCAGCCTGCCGAGCGCGTCGTCGCCAACGTCGAGCGCGTCATCGTCGGGAAGCACGCGGAAGTGCGGATGGCGCTCGTAGCGCTGCTCTGCGAAGGCCATATCCTGATCGAGGATGTGCCCGGCGTCGGCAAGACGATGCTGGCCAAGGCTCTCAGCCAGAGCATCGGGTGCAGCTTCAGGCGCATCCAGTTCACCCCCGACCTGCTGCCGTCCGACGTGACCGGCCTTTCGATCTTCAACCAGAAGAGCCAGGAGTTCGAGTTCCGGCCCGGGCCGATCATGGCCCAGGTGGTGCTTGCCGATGAGATCAACCGTGCGACCCCGAAGACGCAGAGCGCCCTGCTCGAGTGCATGGAGGAACGCCAGGCGACGGTCGACGGGATCAGCCACCTGATGCCCTCGCCGTTCCTGGTGATCGCCACCCAGAACCCGATCGAGTACGAGGGGACCTTCGCTCTGCCTGAGGCCCAGCTCGACCGATTCATGCTGCGCCTGCGCCTCGGCTACCCGAAGGCGATGGAGGAGATCGTCATCCTCGACGAGCAGAAGCGGCGGCATCCGATCGAGGCGGTCGGCCAGGTGCTCGATCTCGAGGAGCTGCGTGAGATGCAGCTGGGCATCAAGGAGATCTATGTCGACCAGGCGGTCGCGGAGTACATCGTGCGGCTCGTGACGGCAACGCGGGAGCACCCCGATGTCTACCTCGGCGCATCGCCACGCGGCTCGCTGAATCTGTATCGCGCCGGGCAGGCATACGCTGCGCTGGCCGGACGGGATTACGTCATCCCCGACGACGTGAAGGAGCTGGCGGTGGCGGTCCTCGCCCATCGGTTGATCGTCAAGAGCCAGGCGTCGCTGCGCGAGGTCGACCCGGATCAGATCGTGAGCGAAATCCTGACCGCGGTGCCGGTGACCGAAACGAACGTCGCTCCGGTCCGCTAGCAGGCGGAGGATCGGCCAATGCGCGGCTTGAGCAGGCAGCTCTGGGTCGTCTTCCTCGGCACGGTGCTGGTGGTCGCGGCCTTCAGCACGGGGATCGACTTCCTCTTCTTCCTGGTCTACCTACTGGCGGCGCTGCTGGTCGGGTCGTGGTACTTCGCCCGACGCGGGCTCACCGGAGTGAGGGCTGACTATCGGGTCATGAACCCGCGCACCCACGTCGGGGAGCTGCTGCAGGCGATCTACCGCGTCGAGAACCAGGATCGTTGGGGGAAGCCATGGATCGAGCTGTCGAACGAGTCTGACCTGCCGGTCAGCCTTCCCGGCCGCGTGGTCGGGGTGCAGGGTGGCGGCTCGCGCCAATGGCTCGCCAAGGTGACCCTGACGCGCCGCGGGAGCTACCGCCTGGGCCCGCTGCGGGTTCGCACCGGCGACCCGTTCGGCTTCTTCGGTAGCGAGATGCTGGTCGGGCAGGCGACGGGAATCGTCGTCTTCCCAGAGGTGGTGCCGCTGCCGCACTGGCGACTGCCCCCCTCGCCAATCGACGGCACCACGCCGGTGCGTCGCCGCTTCGAGGCCTCCTCGCCGCTGGTCAGCACGGTGCGGCCGTACGTCTATGGCGATGCCTTCAACCGGATCCACTGGCTGTCGACCGCTCGACACGGAGAGCTTCAGGTGAAGGAGTTCGACCTCGAGGCGGCGGCCGATCTGTGGATGCTGCTCGACCTCGACCGCTCCGTCCACGCGGGGATCGGCCCGCAGGCTTCGGTCGAGGCGGCGGTGACCGCTGCCGCGTCGATCGCCGTGCGCACGCTCGCCGACAACCGCTCCGTAGCGATTACCGCCTCGGCGCGCCGGATGCTGATCCTGCAGCCGGATCGAGGCCCGCGCGTCGAGCAGAAGATCTTGCACCTGCTCGCTAACGTCCAGGCGGACGGCTCCAAGCCCCTGGCCGAGGTCGTGCTCGGCACGCTCCCGCAGCTGCGCCGCGGGATGACGTTGTGCATCATCACCGGATCGGTGGAGCGGGACTGGGTCCGTGCCATCGCCTCGCTCCGGCGACGAGGGGTCGCCGCGTTGGTGATCCTCCTCGATCGGGCCTCTTGGGTCGAGCGCGAACCGGATCCTAATGCCCGGGCCGAGCTCACGGCGGTGCGTCACGCACTCGCCGAGTACGACGTTCCGCATCGGCTGGTGCGGGCAGGCGACGACCTGACCGAAGTGCTCTCGGGCCGGGAGCGGGCGCGTGTCTAGCTTCAGCGAGCGCGTGGCCAGGCCGCGAGAAGGCTGGCTCAGCCTGATCCTGCTGATCGTCATGTTGCTGAGCCTGGCGTGGGCCGTGCAGGCGGCCGGCTGGCTCGAGCAGAGCGAATATCTCGTGCCGGTTGCGCTCCTGGCGGCGCTTGTCGGCGCCCTCCTCGCCGTCACGCCGCTGAGCGTTGCGATGACCGTGCCGATCGCCGCGCTGCTTGGGGCCCTGGTGCTGGTCTGGAGCATCGGCGGCGAGTATTTCCCGCAGCTCAGCCAGCTGGCCCGCCTCTTCGCGCTGCGCGACGACCTCCTCTCGTGGCTGGTCGTGTTGCTGCGCACCGGCTATCCGGCGCAGCTCACTCCCTACGCGCTGGGACTCGGGGTGCTGATGTGGACCACCGCGTTCATGGCCGCCTATACGCTCTATCGGCACCATCGGCTGGTCGACGCCGTCGTGCTGGTCGGCGCCGCCTTGATCACCAACATGTCGGCCACGTTTACCGACCTGTTCGGTCACCTGGTCCTCTTTGTCGCCGCGGCGCTGCTGCTCTGGCTGCGCGTTACCCTGGTCGGTCGGCAGGAGAGCTGGCTCCGGCGCCGGGTCAACGAGAACGCCGAGGTGCCGGCGGCGATCATGCGGAGCGGGATCCTCTTCGCTGCCAGCAGCATCGTGCTGGCCTGGATCCTCACCAGCGTCGCGGTCGCGGCGCCGCTGACGAGCGCCTGGCGCAACCTAGACACCGTCTGGTCCGACGTCCAGGACAGCGTCGACGGCGTCTTTGGCACGCTCACCAATCCGGACTCCCGGATCAGCGGCACCAGCTTCGGGTCGCGCTTCACGGTGACCGGCAAATGGATCAGCAAGGACGACACGGTCATGACGGTCGCCTCGACCAGGCCGTACTACCTGCGGACCGCCACGTACGACGTCTATACCGGGCGGGGCTGGACCCGCAGCGCCGGGCAGAAGCGCCAGGTGGCACCGGGGAACCTGATCTTTCCGGACGACACGACCGAGCGGCCGATCGCTGAGGAGCCGGTCGTCGAGACGGTCACAGTGAAGATGGAGAAGGCGGTCGGTCGGAGCCTCTTCGCGCCAGGCTTCCCGATCAAGGCCTTCGCCCCGCTGGTCGTCTACGAGACGGGTAAACAACCGCTCATTGGCGGGTTGGAGGCGGCGAACTCGATTGCGCCGGGCGAGGCCTACCAGGTCAGGGTCTCGATCTCGCACGCCACGGAGGCCCAGCTCTCCGGAGCGGGCACCGACTACCCAAAGGCCATTCAGGACCTCTACCTCAAAACCACCGGCTTGACCCAGCGCACGAAAGAGCTCGCGCTCCAACTGGCGGCCGATGCTGGCGCTACCGATCCCTACTTCCGCGCCAAGGCACTGGCGCTGTACCTTAGCCAGGACCCACGATTCACCTACGCGACCGACGCTCCCGTTCCGACCACGCCAGGGCAGGACCTGGTCGACTTCTTCCTCTTCGACCAAAAGGGTCAGGTCGGCTACTGCGAGTACTACGCCAGCGCCATGGCGCTCATGGCGCGCAGCCTCGGGATACCGGCGCGCGTAGCGGTCGGCTTCGCGCCCGGCGAACTCAACAAGGACAAGACCTTCACGATCCGTGAACGGAATGCGCACGCATGGGCCGAGCTCTACTTCCCGGGCTACGGCTGGCAGATCTTCGAGGCCACCAAGTCGATCAATCCTGCGTTCACGCGAACGTCCGGTGGGCCGCGCGCCACGCCTCCGCCGCTGGGCCGCGCCCGGCTATTCGACCTGCTCGATAGGGAGGCAAGAGACTCCGGCACCGTCTCGAGCCTCTCGTCCTTCAGGCCGCTCGAGGGGGGGTTCGACGTGACCCACGATCAGCGCCCAGGCGACCAATCGCGTGGTGGAAACGCGCTCCTCATTGTCGCCCTGCTGCTGGCCGCGCTGGGCTTCTTCTACTTCCGCCTGCGGCGTTCGCAGCGGCGCTGGCGCTTCCTGCCTCCCGCCGAGCGCGCCTGGCTGCGGCTGGCGCTCGCCGCCGACCGGGCCGGCGCCTCGCCCAAGGCCTCGGAGACGATCTACGAGTACTCGGGCTGGCTCGAGGAGCAGATACCGAAGCGTCGGCCGGAGATTCGCACGCTGGCCGATGGAAAGGTCTGGCAGGCCTACTCAGGCCGTTCGATGAACCCATCGGCGATCGAGCGCCTCGACATCGCGTGGCGGAGGATCCGGCTCCCCCTGATGTGGCTGGTCGTGCGCCGCCGGCTGAGCGCTATCCGCCCTCGCCGCCGGCGCTAGAGGGCCAGCGGCTCGCCTTCGGCCTCGTCGACGTGCGTTCCGACGCGCCCCAGCAGGTGCCCGCAGTCATTCCAGCGCTCGAGCGACCAGCCGCCCTCGCTATCGGCCGAGAGGACGGAGAGCGAGGCGTTGTCCAGGTCCAGCGCCCAGGCGCGCCTGGGGCCCAGGCCCAGGAGGGAGCGGGCCAGCAGGCGCAGGGTTCCCCCGTGTGACACCAGGCAGAGCGGCCAGCCGTCGCGCATGACCAGGCCCTCGTCGAGCGTTGCGCGCGCTCGGGCGAGGACCGCCTCGACTGGCTCCGCGCC